>CANRJE010000074.1 GCA_947630865.1 uncultured Bacilli bacterium
AACAAAATATTCAACACGATTATTAGGAAATAATTCTTTTAATTCTGAATAGAGTTGACCTGCTAAAGTTTTATTATGAGCAAGAACTAATGTTTGTTTATTAACATTTTTAATAACATTAGCAATTGTGAAAGTTTTACCAGTACCAGTTGCCCCAAGTAAAACTTGATGTTTAATACCATTTTTAACTCCTTCTGTTAATTCTTCTATTGCTTTTGGTTGATCTCCACTTGGAGTATAATTAGATACTAATTCAAACATATTTACCTCCTAACTATAATCTTAATAATAAGTAAATTCCAGTAATATATTTTAACCTGATTTTTTCATAAAAACAATAGAGATAAGAAAATAAATATTTTCTATTTATAATATTTTTCCATATTGTTTAAAATATTGATATTAGCATCAATTGGATTAACTTCTTTATTTGTATCACATGTTTTATTAGTTTCTTCCTCTAAATTAAAATCAACTTTTGAGAGTAAATTAATTGATTCAATCATATTAGAAGTAATTGTTGCTACTTGTCTTTCATCAATAGTATTTTTCATATATATAAAAGAAATATCTATTTTTTTATCTTTTTCACCATTTTCATTTTCAGAATAAACTTTACTAAAAAATCTATCCACTCTTCCAATTCTTTGTTCCATATCACCAGGTAGCCAAGCAATACCATAATGAATAACTCTAGAACAATTCATTTGTAAATCAATTCCTTCTTTAAAAATATCAGTAGCAATAATGATTTCAGGATAAAAACTAGTATTAAACCATCGAGCTTTATTTTCATTACTTTTAGAAGTATCACTAGAACAACCAGCAATAGGATTAATACAAAAAGCATTCTTATTAACAAAATCCTTAATTTTTTCCTCATCAAGTGTTTTTTCATCATCTTTATAGAACTTTTTATATTTTAAAACTTTATTTTCTTTATCAAAATTATCTATGAAATAATTAATTTTATTATTAATACGTTCCCAAAATTTACTATTTTTATTATTTAATTTATCTATATTATTCAAAAATGTTTGATAATTAACTTTATTATCTTTTTTATTATAGATTTTAAGTCTTAAAGAGAAGATAATGAAATAGAGAATACTATCACTATTTATAATATTTTTTTTAATTATGTTTTTCATAAATTCTCTTTGTAATAAACTTTCTTTTTCTTTAAGCATAGGTAATTTATTCCAGAAACTCCAAATTGATTTTTTATGTTTAAATGTTTTGATTAAATCTTCGGAAAAATCAAATGAATTTTCTTTTTTTTCTTTACTATTTTCATTAAAATAAAATGCTTTATATTCTTTATAAAAATAGTCTTCAATTTCTTCTTCTTCCTTAAGCTTTTTTAAAATTACTAAATTAATGCTTCTTTTACGAAGTAATCTTTTTTCAAAACTTCCTTCTTTATCTTTAATTTCTTCTTCTATATCTTTAGTTGTTATTTTAATTGTTTTATTTTCACTATTTTTTAAACTTTTATATCTTAATTCAATATTATTTTTATTTCTATATTTTACTTTAGCATCAATATGTAACAAATCTAAATAATTTTCTTCCCATATTTCATCAAACATATTATAATTCGTGAATTTTATTTTTTCTTTATATAAATATTTTTTATTATTATCATCTCTTTTTAAATATTTTAACCAAAGTGATTCTTCTTCATCTATTTCTTTTTCATCGGTATTTTCTTTTTCTTCTTCTTCATCTTCATCATCATCGTCTTTTTTTTCATTTTCTAATTTTTCTTCAAGATACTTTATTAATTCTAGATTATCTATATTTTCATTCTTTTTTAGTTTTCTTTCAATATTTTTTATTAATTCCGAATTATCACTTTTCGTTTTAGAATTTGATATTAAACTAATAAGTTCTGGTTTTATTAAGTCTGTAATCATTGTATCAAAGTTAGTAATTAATTCTTTTTCAATATCTTTAATAGAACTTTTAAGTCGAACAAAAATTAAAGTTTTATCTTTAGTATCACGTAATAATTCTTTAGTTTTAAAAGGTTTTGGGTGAGATAAAATTTGGTTTTTAATTTGTTCTCTTTTGATTTCATCAGAGTAATTTTTTTCTAATAAAGTATCAAGTTTATCTAAAAAATCTTTTATTAAATAGTTATCTTCATTATCATCTCTCTTATCTTTTAAATCATAATCACTATCATCGTTTTCTTCATCATTTTCATCTTTTTCAATGCTAGGTGGCGGTAAAAATCTTTCAAATCCATCAAGATATCCCATTTTAAAGATATGACCATCTTTCTTAGCAATTTCCTTTTTTTGTATTAAGGACATTGTTAATTTTTGAAGAAATTTCATATCAGCAGTATCAGCTCTAAATTCACGAAAATGATATTTATTTTTACCACAAAATTTTCTATCTCTTTTGATAACATAAAAAATTTCTTTTTCAAGAGTTATTTCTTTTTCATCATCAATAACTTTTTTTTCTAAGTCTTTATTACAAACAAAAGATATTTGATTTTTTAAATCATTTTTACTACCATGATAGGGTGTAGCTGTTAAAAAGATTGTCTTTTTAAATTTCATATTATATTCTCTATCATCATTTTCTCTTTTTCGATAAAGACCAAAAAAATTATTAAAATTATTAACTTTTTTTGAATCCAAACCACGAATATTTTGAGATTCATCAATAATAACAATATCAAATTTAGGTAGTATATTTTGCTTTAAATTTATATCTTTTAATAATTCTTCAATTAATTCATTTTTAATATCATTATCAATTTCATTATTAATCTCTTTTAATTCATTTTTATAATTTTCTTTAATAAAAGCAATTTCACTTAATTTTTTATAATCAATATAACTGAAACTATTAACTCTTATAATTGATATATTTGGTTTATTAGTATCTAATTCTAGTAATTTTAAAGGATTATCAATAAATTCATTAAGGGTTACCATAATCCTTTTAGGTTTTTTAGCTATATAACATTTCTTTTGAAAATCTTGATATTCATTAACCCATTTATTAGCAATTAATTCATTAGGTGCAATAATTAAAAAGTTACTATTCTTTTTAAGTCTACTAAAAAGAATACCTAATCCTTCATAAGTTTTTCCTAATCCTACATCATCACATATCATTAAAAAGTTTTTATTTCTTTCAAAGAGAACTTTTAAAGACATTTTAATTCCTTTCATTTGAATTTCAGCCATATCTTTCATCTCTTTTATTGTATTATCGGTATTTAAATTGATAATATCTTCTATTTCATTCTTCATATTTAACCTCTTTTAAATAATCTAAATAAATATTTAGAAGTTTTTCTAAAAAATTATCATCTAATTCTAAATCATTTTTTAACTTTTTTAGAGCTAATTTTTTAAGTTCTAGAAAATAAGTATTTAATTTTTCATTTATATTTTTATCTATTTTCTTACCTTTACTTAAATTAATTAATTCGTTAGATGTTAGTAAAAGATAGAGTAAAGCATCATTAGAATATTCATCATTTATTTCTTCTTTAGTTTTTTTATAAAAGTTTAAAAAGGAATTAATAAATCTATTTAATTCTTTAGAATTTTCTTTATCTTCAAATTTTGGTTTTATTGTTTTATAAGCTTTAAATAATTTGATAATATCATAAGTATTAGAATATATATTTTCAAAATTACTTTCATTTTTGGAATCATTATTTTTAGTTTTAAAATTAAAATCTAAATCTTGTTTTAAAGAATTATTGATATAATAATCTAGTCTTTCAAAATAATCATTACTTGTAAATAATATTTCTTTAGGAGTTTCTATTTCATAAAAGATACCTTCTCCTTTATATTTATCATCTATTTCAATTTCAAAATATTTATTTTTACAAACTATATCTTCAATTTCTATATCATTTTCATATTCATAGATATATTCATATAAAATATGATTATTTTTTTTCATTTTTAATGGTTTTGTTTTTATTAATCCTAATTGAGTAATTATAACATTATTATAGTCTTTATCTAATGTAATTTTTAAAAGAGAATTTTTATAATCTATTAAAGCTTCTTTAATTTCTATTTCTTTTAAATTGTTTTCTTCGTTATCTTTTGTTTTACTTTCTTCCTCTTCTAAATCATTTATATCAATTGTATTTTTAGGAATAGGATATTCTTTTTTTAATTCTTTTATACCATCTCTTACAATAATAGATGCTTCAATGTTTTTTCCATTTATAGCTTCATCTGTAAAATTATGAGAACCAATGATAGCAAGTTCTTCTAATAAATAGATTTTAGCATGAATGTACCGTTCGCTTTCATATAAGTAAATATTGTGTGTATCGAGATTTTTAGTTTTTTTGAGTGAAGTTTTATCAGTTAATAAAATAGTAGCATTTTTATATTTTTTATTTATAGTATTAGAAAGAAAAGGGGTTATAATAGTCATTTTAGTATCATCTTTTATATATTTAGTTAATTTATTATCATCTAATCCTGTTATGATTAAATCATCAATATTGTTATTTAAAGCAGTTAATATTTTTTTAATATCATTTTCTAAAGAAAGTTTGTTGCCTATTTCTTTTTCTATTTTTTGAATAGTATTACTATCAACTTTAATACTACCTAAAACTTCTTGATTTATGCCATAAGAATTAGTAGTTAAATTAGCTGATAGAACAATGACTTTTAAATTTTTCTTTCCAATTAAAATAATTAATTTAGGATGGAATATACCATTTTCTATAATTTTTTTATTAGCTCTATATCTTACTGTAGATTCATATTCTCCTACTAAATGGTCATAGTAAACTTTTATATTAGTTTTTATTTTTTCATTTAAATCAATTGCTATAAAACGACTACGATTTTTAATACTTTTATAATTTGGAATATCAAAAAGATAGGGAAGAAGTTGTGTTTCAAAGAAAATAGTATCAAAACTATAAGTTGTAAAAATGATAGTATCAAGTGTATCATTTAGTTTTAATTCATTGATTTCTTCTTTAATAATATTTTTTAATTTGTTTTTTTCGACCATTCTCTCATACTCCTTATGATATTTCTAACCGAATCAATATAGTAATAATGGTCCCAAGTATTTTCTTTGATTTCTTTCTTTGCATGAATATTGATAATATAGTTATCATTTTTATTATCTTTTTTAATCCATGGGTCCAATTTATCTTTTTCCATTAACTCTTGGTGGTCTAAAATGATAGCTTCTATTATATAAGCATCATTATAATTATTTTTTAAAGCTTCATTTAAATTTTTATAATCTTTAGCATATTTATAAGAAGTTCGAGCATTCCTCCTCAACTTTTTAATTAATTCAGTTAATTTTTCATTAATTTGTCCATTTTTTATGTTCTTAAAATCTTCATCTTTATAGGTTAAAAGTAAATAGAAAATATTATTTAGAGCAGTTAAAAATATTTCTAAACTTTTGATATCTTTTAAAAGATTAGGTTCATTTTCATTTACGATTATTCCTTCAGCAATAGATTTATCAATTATATTTTCTATTTTAGAATTATCATCTTTAAGTTCATTAAGAATAAAATCTAAACCTTTTTCTTTGTTATCTTTAATCTTAAGAATTTCTAAATATTCATCTTGATGTTTATTAGTATCTTTTAAAGCATTTAAAAGTATTTCTCGAACATTATTTTTATCATTTTTAAAACAATCTTTATATTTAAGTGGTTCATCTCGCTTTTCTAGTTTTTCATAAAAGAAGTTAATTACAAGATTCAATTTATTTCCAAATGCTAATTCTAAGATATCTGTTTTAATATCACTAACTTTTGTTTGATAACGTGCTGTATATCCTAAACGCTCTTGACTTGCTAAGATTGAATTTTCGTTTACTTTATCACTATTAACGTAAATTATAGGATTACCATTTTTTTTATCATATTCACTGCCACCTTTTTCTTTGCCAAAGAAACTTATATCATAATTTTTCAATTCTTCTATTAACATATAAGTAATAATCATTTCATACATGATGATAATTTTTGACCTGGTATCCTGTTTATCTTTAAATATTTCAAATTTTTTATCGATTATTTCAAGTGCTAAAGATGCAATAATAAATCCTTTTATATCATCGGTTACAGAATTTACGTGTGGATATAATTTGTTTGCCAAATTAGTCCAAATATTTTGTTCTCTTAAAGGATCTCGATGAAGATATTTTTCAATATCTGAATCAGTTGTAGTAAGAAATACTTTGACTATATTTTCCATATTTACTCCTATAACTATCATTTTAACATTACTTATTAATTAGTACAATAATTATTGTTCCATAAGGGCTTAAAAAAACGATTTATTTTTTCAATTTAAAAATAAACCGTATATTAAAAATTAAATTAATTTTGTTGATTCTTTATTTTTTGATATATATCTATAATTTGATTAAAATCATTAGTTTTCTTTCTAATTTCTCTTAAAATCATAGTATCTTTTGCAATATCTTTATATATATCATAGATTTCTTCAGGTGTTTTATTTTTAACATCAATTATTTTTTCATCTTTTTGTTTCATTTTCTTTTTCCTCATATTCATGATTAGTTATTTTTCTAATTATTTCATCTAATGATACGTGATTTTTAATATCTTCTTTTATTTTTTCTTGAATAGTGCTTTCAGATTTATAGTAGAATCTAGCAATATTTTCTTCACGTTCTTTAGGTATTTTAGGAGTTGATTTTAGATCATTTAAGTAATCAATTATAATTCCAATATTTTCAACTGGATAATTTACACGTCTTAGAAATGCTATAAAATTATTTTTTAAATCTTCATTGTTTAATTCTAAAATAAAATTATAAATTCTTGTAACTAATTGATTAGCATCATCATCTGTAAAATAATTTTTATATTCTGCATCTTTAGCATCATGATTCTTAGAACAACTTCTAACGTTATTCCAAAATCTAAAAATTAAAGTTCTTAACGAATCAGTATCTTTTTTAGTTAAAAATTCTTTTTCTAACTCCTGACATATAATAGTTTCTCTTTTCGCATATTGAAGTCTATCTAAAATTATAATTGG
>CANRJE010000075.1 GCA_947630865.1 uncultured Bacilli bacterium
GGTGGTGCGTCAGTTCGGCGTATAATATATAGTTGGTGGAAACCCAACATGGTAATCCCTAGCAAGGAGCCATTAGTTAGCCTTGGAGCCGAAGTCGTGAGATTAGGTTTAAGCGTAGGTAAACAAGAGTTCGAGCCGTAATGCGAAAGCGTGAAGTTATGGAGCCTCGTAAAATAATATATAAGTAGATGTTGATAGGGTCACCGACCTAGCAAACAATATCGGTAGTGTCGTTAAGCGAGACATTATGAGAAATCTACCGGGGTCTTTAGGACATGGCGAGTTCTACATTGTTATATTATACGTACCTGAGAGAACTTATATGTTCTCAAGTCTAGAAGGTTTAAAACACCAATAGTAAAGAGTAATGAATATACAAGGACTTGGGTACCCCAAGGTATTCAAAAGGCATATAAGTAGTCGGACTAGTCCATAGTAGCAAAGAAAGAGGTAATGACTCCAGAGCAAAGGGACTAGCAAATAATCGTTTCTTTAGAGAAACACTTTACAACCCATGAGGAGGAGTATAAAGTGGAAAATGAACGAAAAGATATAAAATACTATGCTCAAAGAAATATCAAAGTGGAAAACTTAATTCATTTAGTCAATAAAGAGAGATTAAAAGAACAACACAGAAAACAGCAAAAGAACAAAGCAAGTGGAATAGATAAAGTAACTAAAGAAGAATATGCCAAAAACTTAGAAGAAAACATAGATAACTTAATAGAGCGAATGAAGAAAACTAGTTACAAACCATTACCAGTCAAAAGAACATACATACCCAAAGCAAATGGGAAATTGAGACCGCTAGGGATACCAGCATATGAGGATAAACTAGTACAAGGAATAATGGCGGAGGTGCTAAATGAAGTATATGAGTGCAAATTTCTAAACAATTCATATGGTTTTAGACCAAATAAAAGCTGTCATCAAGCAATTAGAGAAATAAATCAAAGAATTATGATAAACAAAGTAAACTATATATTAGACTGTGACATAAAAGGTTTCTTTGATAATGTTAACCATAAATGGCTAATGAAATTTTTAGAACATGATATTAAAGACAAAACATTTCTAAGATATATCAATAGGTTTCTAATAAGTGGTTATATGGAAGAGATGAAATATCATGAAACAGACAAAGGAACACCACAAGGCGGACTAATATCGCCAATACTTGCGAATGTATATCTACATTATGTGCTAGATTTATTTTTTGAAAAGTATATTAAACCTAGATTAAAAGGAGAAGCATATTTAGTAAGATATGCAGATGATTTCTTGATAATGTTTCAATACGAAGAAGAAGCAAAACAAGTTTATAAAACACTGACAAGAAGATTAGCAAAATTTGGACTAGAAATGGAGAAAGAAAAGACAAGAATAGTACCATTTGGAAGATACAAAGGTACAAAAGAAACTTTTGATTTTCTGGGTTTTACGCATTATAATGGAATAACAAGAACAGGAAAATATACAATAGGACATAAGATAAGCAAGAAGAAAAGAAAGTGCAAACAACAAACAATTACAAAATGGATAAAGGAACATAGGACATATAAATTTATTGAAACAATCAAATTATTAAACAAGAAACTAACAGGATTATATGCTTACTATGGAATAAATGGAATGTTAAAAGAACTCTACAAGATTTATTTTCATACTATCTATGCCTTGAGAAGTAGCATATTTAGAAGAAGTCAAAGGAAACTAGATACAAGAACATTTAATAAGATACTTACAAGAGTTCCTATAGTAAAACCAAAAATATATCAAGATATATGGGCATGGAATATATAAGATTATTTGAAGAGCCTATTGCCTTAATTGGGCACGATGGGTTCTGTGAGGGGCAATGAGACAAACCTCTCACTAAATGAAAGAGAGGTGTAGTCGAGACTTGTCTACTCGACATAAAATGCGTGTTATTATAAGTGCTGGTGGGACAGGAGGACATATTTATCCTGCTCTTAGTATAATTAAGAAAATAAAAGAAAAAGAAAAAAATTCTGAATTTTTATACATAGGAACACTTGACAGAATGGAACACGAGATAATTCCTAAAGAAGGAATACCTTATTTTGGAATAGAAATATCAGGTCTTAGTAAAAATATAGGTAAAACTCTTAAAAGTTTAAAATCTTTAAGAAAATCTATTAAAATAGTTAAAAATAAAATATTAGAATTTAATCCAGATATTGTAATTGGAGTAGGTGGATATGTAACATTTCCAGTTATTTATAGTGCTAAGAAATTAGGATATAAAACATTTATTCATGAACAAAATTCTATACCAGGTAAATCTAATAAAATATTAGTTAAATATGCAGATAAAATTGCTGTTAGTCTACCTGGAAGTTTAAAATATTTTCCAAAAGAAAAAGCAACTTTTACAGGTAATCCAAGAAGTAGTGAAGTTATAACTGCTAAATCTCTTAATAAGTCTACACTAGGTTTTTCTAAAAATAAAAAATTAGTTTTAATTGTAATGGGATCTCAAGGTTCAATGACAATCAATGAAGAATTAAGAAAAATAATTAAAAAGTTTAAGAATAAAGAGTATGAAGTTTTAATAATAACAGGTAATAATTACTATAAAGATTTTAAAAATCTAGAGACAAATAATGTTAAAATTGTACCTTTTTTAAACAATATGTTGAATGTTTTAAAAATTTGTGATTTAATAGTTACACGAGCGGGAGCCTCGACAATATCAGAGATAACAGCAATAGGTTTACCTAGTATTTTAGTTCCTAGTCCTTATGTTGCTAATAATCATCAATTTTATAATGCGATGGAATTAGTAGATGCTAAGGCTAGTATTCTACTAGAAGAAAAAGATTTTAATGATAAGAATTTATTAGAAAAAATCGATTTAGTTCTAAATGATGAAAAGTTATATAATGAAATGCATACTAATGCTTTAAAATTAGGACAACCTTCTAGTACCGAGAAAATTTATCAGTTAATTAAAGAATTGGTAGGTAATGGAAATGGAAAAGATAATCAATGAAATAATGGCTAAGAAAATTGGAGATCTTGTTGTAGATGCTTCTTTAGCCAAATATACAACTTATCGAGTTGGAGGAACTGCTTCTATTTTAGTTTATCCTAAAAACATTGATAAGTTGATTGAATTAATGGAAATTATTAATCGAGAAAATATTAAATACTTCATTTTAGGAAATGGCAGTAATGTTTTATTCAGCGATAAAGTATATGAAGGTATTATTATTAAATTAGATAAGTTTGATGAGTTTGAAATTGAATCTAATAATGTTCGAGTTGGAGCAGGGTATAATCTTGTTAAGTTAGCTAATGAAGTTGCCAAACTTGGACTTGCAGGACTTGAATTTGCATCTGGTATTCCAGGAACTTTAGGTGGAGCAGTATTCATGAATGCTGGTGCTTATAATTCTGAAATGCGAAATGTTGTAAAGAGTGTAAAAGTTTTAACTCCTGATTTAAAAGTAATTAATTTAACTAATTCCGAAATGGAATTTGATTATCGTGATAGTTTTTTACAACATAATAAGGGTTATATTTGTCTTGAAGCAACATTAAAACTTATACCAGGTGATAAAGAGTTATTAGAAGAAGTAATCAAGGATAGAAAACTAAAAAGAAAAAGAACCCAACCTTTAGAATATCCAACAGCAGGTTCAGTTTTCCGTAATCCTGATTCTATGTATGCAGGAAAATTAATAGAAAATTTAAATTTAAAAGGTTATCAAATAGGTGGAGCTATGATTAGTAAAAAACATGCTAATTTTATAATCAATAAAAAGGATGCTAAAGCTTCAGATATTAAAGATATAATTGATATAATAAAAGAAAAAGTCTATAAAGAATATGGCATAAAATTAAGAGTTGAACAACGACTTGTTAATTGGGATGATTAAAATGCGAAGAAAAAAGAATAAAAAGAGTAAAAAAAATAAAAATTTGAAAAAGAAATTACTAAAGTTTTTAATTTTTCTTTTAATTGTAGGAATAATTGTTCTTTTCGTGATGACAATTAAAATTAAAAACATTTATGTTGTTGGTAATAATTTATTAAGTGATCAAGAAATAATTGAATTAGCTGGAATTGAAGATTATCCAAAGTTATTTTCTAAATCATCTTTAAGTATTGAAAATAAAATTAAATTAAATCAATACATAGAAGATGTTAAAGTTAAGAAAAATTTATTTGGTAAAGTTACAATTGAAGTTACAGAATATAAAGTTCTTTTAAAAAATGAATTAGATAATACTATTTATTTATCAAATTATAAAACTTTACCTACTGATAATCAAATAGTTGGAATACCAACTTTAATTAATGCAGTTCCACAAGATATTTTAAATAAATTCTTAGATAGTTTAGCAAAAGTTGATGATGGTATTCTTTCTAAGATATCAGAAGTAGAATACAGACCTGATAAATATTATAATGATTTATTTCTTTTCTATATGAATGATGGTAACTATGTATATGTTACAACTAGAAGACTTAAATATATTAATAAATATGATGAAGTATTAGTAACTCTTGATGGACAAAAAGGTATTTGGAATTTATATGATGGAAGTCATGTTGAAAAATTTTCTTAATATCTTTTTTTTTAGCTTTATGCTATAATGTTATAGGATAGGAAGTGAGATTATGTATGATATTAGTCTAGATAATTTTCAAGGACCAATGGATTTACTTTTACATTTAATAAAAAAGAAAAAAATGAACATCTTAGATATTAAATTAGAAGTTATTGTAGATGAATATCTAAATTATATTAACTCACTTGAAAGTATGAATTTAAATATTGCTAGTAGTTATTTAGTTATGGCTTCTGAACTAATAGAAATAAAATCAAGAATGTTACTTCCAAATGAAGATTTAGAAGGTGAAGTAGAAGAATTAAAAACAGATTTAGTTAATAGATTAATTGAATATGAAAAATATAAAAGTTTAGTTCCAACATTTAGAGAATTAGAAGAAGAACGTAGTAATTATCAAACTAAAAGTCCATCTAATATTTTAGAATATAAAGATGATACTATAATTGAAAGTAATTTAAGTATGGAAGATTTGATAAATGCTTATAAAAAATTTTTAGAAAGAATTGAAGCTGAAAAACCAATTCCAACTAAAGTTACTAAAAAAGAAATATCTGTTGATGAACAAATTAAAAGTATTCGTTTGAAATTTAAAAACCAAAAAAAGATTAACTTTTTTGATTTATTTGATATTGTATCTAAAGATTATATTATAGCAACTTTTTTAGCAATTCTAGAAATGTCTAGTAAAAGAGAAATTAGAATTATGCAAGAAGGAAATTTTGATAATATTGTATGTGAGGTAGTGAAATGAACTTAAAGGGTGTTTTAGAAGGTATCTTGTTTGTTCAAGGTGATGATGGAGCAACATTAGAAGAATTAGAAAAAATTTTAGAAATTGATACTGAAGAGATTAAAAAATTAATTTTAGAACTTAAAAATGATTATGAAAAAGATGATAGAGGAATTAGATTAACTATCTTAGGAGATGCTTTTAAACTAACAACTAAAAAAGAGCATAAAGAGTATTATAAGAAGTTACTAGAAACTGATGAAAATAAAACTTTATCTGGAGGAGCAATAGAAACTTTAGCTATTATTGCTTATAATGAACCAATTACAAGAGTTGAAGTTGATGAAATTAGAGGAGTTAGTAGTGCTCCTTTAATGCGTAAGTTAGTAGCTAAAGGACTTATTAAAGAAGTAGGTAAAAGTAATTTACCAGGTAGACCTATTTTATATAAAACAACAAGTGAATTTTTAGATTATTTTAATATGCAATCTTTATCTGATTTACCAAAGATTGAAGCAATTACAGAAGTTGTTGATGAAATAGATTTATATGATTCTAAATATAAAGAAGATTCAGAAGTAATTTAAATTTTATCCCCAATTTGGTGGATAATTTTTTTAATACTTAAAATTAAAAAAATTTTATTTGGTGTATATTAATAATGACGGGAAAATTAATATATTGAAAAATATAATAAAAACAAATTGAAATGATGGTGATAAAATGAATAATTTAAGTTTATGGTTAATTTGGAAAGAACCAAAAAGGAAAAGAAAATATTTAATAGGTGAATTAACATATGACTACAAAATATATCGATTTAAGTATCTAAATTCAGAATTAAATGATGCTATAAAAGATAATTTTACATATTACCCTGGATTTAAAGATTTAAACAAAGTATATGAATCAGATACTTTGTTTCCTAATATTTTAACAAGGCTTCCAAATCCTAAAAGACCAGATTATTTAAAAATTTTAAATTCATATGGTTTAGAAATTAATTCAACTAAAATGGAAATTTTAAAAAAAACAAGGGGACGTTTATTAACTGATAATTTTGAGTTTGTACCAAAGTTTAATCAAAATAATAAAATTGAGTTTGATGTGGCTGGTACTAGATATTATATTAAAGCAAGTGAGATGAAAAATATTTTGAATATAAATGATAATTTAGAATTAGAAAGAGAGGATACTAATTCTGAAGATAAATATTCAATTAAAGTTAATTATGTAAATGCTTTAAAAAAATATCAATTAGGTTATGTACCTAGATATTATAGTAAAGAATTATCAAAGTTACTTGATGAAAATATTCCTTATTCTGCTAAAGTCGAGGCATTAAATTTTGAAAGTTTAATACCAGATGAAAATATTACAGTTATTGTTAAACTTATTTTTGATATTCGGAACG
Organism: uncultured Bacilli bacterium; assembly: GCA_947630865.1. Taxonomy (GTDB): domain Bacteria; phylum Bacillota_I; class Bacilli_A; order RF39; family UBA660; genus RUG591. The sequence goes on from CANRJE010000075.1 coordinate 6,750, forward strand.
AAAAATAAATAATCTTTTAAAAAAGAAAAAAACTCCGAAGAGTTTAATTACATTGGTTGTCCTAGTTAGGTTCGAACTAACGCTCATGGAGTCAGAGTCCACTGCCTTACCACTTG
>CANRJE010000076.1 GCA_947630865.1 uncultured Bacilli bacterium
TGGTTTGAATGAAGCAGGATGTGTTAGGTATCACTATTGGGTCAATGATTCTCGTAACATTGGTGGTGCACGTCCAGTCCTTAATTTGGCGTCACAAGTGAAAATTTCATCGGGAGCAGGTACTGAAGTAGACCCATACATCTTGGAGATTTAAAATAGTTTAAGAATATAATTAAAAAGTAATAAATATGAAATAAAATAATTTATTGTTAAAATAAGATAGATATGTTAAAATAATACCTCAAGAAAAGGGGGTATTTTTTTGAAGTTTATAGATAAAATATTAGAATCTAAAAGAATAGAAACTTTGATTAAAAAAATACACCAACAATATGAAGAATTACAAAATAAAATTATTCAAAAATATCATTTGAAAGATGAATTAAAACAAGGAAAAATCTTTATGATTATTTTAATAATATTATGTTGTGTTCCTTTAAGTATTATAGGTTACTTATTTATTAGTTCTTTATTAGGAATTAATTTGATTTTTTCAATTTTTAAAAATAGTATTTTATTAGTTAGGTCAATATATATTTATATAAAATGGTTATATACAATTATTAAAAATAAAGGTAAAGTTATAAAAAAATATGTTAAAACATCTTTAAGTAAAACAGATTTAGAAAAAAATAATTTAGAATTAGAACAAGAATTAACAAAAGAAAATGTCGAAGAAGAGCATAATTTAGAATTAATAATTGAATTGATGTCTAAAATAGATAAAATTTATTCATTAGATTTACAAAAAGATATTGTTGAAGTTTTGAAGAAAATAGTTTTAGAATTAAATACTTCTAATGATAGTGAAGAGATATTAATAAAACTAAATAAAAAAATAGATGAATATTTAGGAAGTTTAGAGAAGCTTAATAGTAGGTATACTAATTATGAAGAAATGGAAAAGTCTTATGATGAGATAGAAGATTTTCATAAGTAAAGTCTACTTACTTTTAAAATAGAAAATTAAAAAAATACTTGAAATTTTAAGATAACTATGTTTAAATATTGATATATTATTTGAAAGAAGTAGTAATATTTTTAACTTTTAAAGAGAGTTAGTGGTTGGTGGAAACTAATATAGTTAATATATGAACTTGTCTTTTTGAAAAAAAATAATCGTTAATCGCGTTAAGATAATTAAGAAAAAAATAGGATGGTACCGTCTTTATGACTCCTTTTAGGTATCATCTTTTTTTATAGGTGGTGAAAGTTTTGAATTTAAGTGATTTATATTGGTTTATAGCAACTTTTATTATAATTTATTTATTTTATTTCTTTTATCAAATTAGAAAAAAGGAATTTAATCAAAATAAAATACCAGTAGAACTTATGTTTTTACTGAAAAGATATCGTTTAGATATGAGTAAAATTAAGTATTCTAGTATTATGCAAAAGATTGCTATAGTAAGTGCTTTTGATATTGCTTTTACAGCAACTGTTGCTTTAAAAATCAATGTTAATATTTATTTACAAGTTTTAATAAGTGTTTTAATACTTATACCACTTATTTTAATTACTTATACGTTTATTGGTTTATATTATAAAAAGAGAGGATTGGTTATAAATGGAAACAAAAAAAATTGAGAAAAAATGGCAAAAATATTGGAAAGAAAATCATACTTTTGAAGCTAAAAATAATAGTACTAAAGAAAAATATTATGTATTAGTAGAATTTCCTTATCCAAGTGGAGCAGGACTTCATGTTGGACATGTTAGAAGTTATGCATCATTAGACGCTGTTGCAAGAAAAAAGAGAATGGAAGGATATAATGTCTTATTTCCAATGGGATGGGATGCTTTTGGATTACCAGCTGAAGAGTATGCTATTAAAAATCATGTTCACCCAAGTGTTGCTGTTAAAGAAAATATTAAAACATTTAAAGGTCAATTGGAGAGTTTAGGATTATCATTTGATTGGTCAAGAGAAATAGCAACTACTGATCCTAAATACTATAAATGGACACAATGGCAGTTTTTAAAATTTTATGAGGCAGGACTTGCTTATAAAGCTAAGAAGACAATTAACTGGTGTCCTAATTGTAAGATTGGTCTTGCTAATGAAGAAGTAGAAGGTGGATGCTGTGAAAGATGTGGAGGGCCTATTGTTCATAAAGAAAAAGAACAATGGATGCTTGGTATGAAACAGTATGCTGAAAGATTATTAGATGGTCTTAAAGATACTTCTTTTCAAGAAAAAACAAAATTAGCTCAGATAAATTGGATTGGTAAATCAACAGGAGCAGAAATTGACTTCTTAATTGATGATACTGATGAGAAACTAAAAGTTTATACAACAAGACCAGATACAATATTTGGTGTAACTTTCATGGTTATTGCTCCAGAGCATCCTATTTTAAAGAAACTTGAAGCACGTATTTTAAATATGGACGAGATAAGAGCTTATCAAGATTTTGCTAGTCATAAGAGTGAAATGGAAAGAACTCAATTAAATAAAGATAAAACAGGTGTTAAGATTTTAGGATTTTATGCTATTAATCCTGTTACAAAAACCAAAATTCCTGTTTATATATCAGACTATGTAATGATGAATTATGGTACTGGTGCTATTATGGCTGTTCCTGCTCATGATGAACGTGATTATGAATTTGCTAAGAAGTTTGATATACCTATTATTGAAGTTATAAAAGGTGGAGATATTAGCAAAGAAGCTTATGTTGGCGATGGAGAAATGGTAAACTCTAGTTTCTTAAATGGAATAGAAACTAAACAAGAAGCAATTGCTAAGATTTTAGAATACATGGATAAAGAAGGTATTGGACATCCTTCTGTTAAATATCGTCTTCAAGATTGGGTATTCTCACGTCAAAGATTTTGGGGTGAACCTATTCCAATGATTAAATGTGAGAATTGTGGTTGGGTACCTGTTCCTTATGAAGATTTACCAGTTAAACTTCCAAATGTAGCATCTTATGAACCAACTGAAAATGGTGAAAGTCCTCTTGCTGATATTCCTGAATTTGTTAATTGCAAATGTCCAAAATGTGGAAACGATGCTAAACGTGAAACTGATACTATGCCTAACTGGGCTGGTTCTTCTTGGTATTGGCTTCGTTATATGGACCCTCACAATGATAAAGAATTTGTATCTATGGATGCCTTAAAATATTTTGGTCAAGTCGATTGGTATAATGGTGGTATGGAACATGCAACAAGACACTTACTTTATGCAAGATTTTGGAATAATTTCTTATATGATCAAGGATTAGTTCCTAATGCAGAACCATTTAAACTTAGAACGAGTCATGGTATGATTTTGGGTTCAAACGGCGAGAAAATGAGTAAATCTAAAGGTAATGTTATTAATCCTAATGACTGTGTCAACGAATATGGAGCAGATGCTTTAAGAGTCTATGAAATGTTTATAGGAGATTATGAAAAAGAAGTTAATTGGAATACTAATAGTTTAAATGGTTGTAAAAAATTCTTAGATAGAGTTGAAAGAATTGGAGCTAAACTTAATAGTAAAACCGTTTATTCCCCTACTCTTGAAGTTTTAATAAATAAAACTATTAAGAAAGTAACCGAAGATTTAGATAATTTAAAATTCAATACAGCTATTTCAAGTTTAATGATTCTTTTAAATGAAATGGAAAAACAAGAAACTATTACAAAGAAAGATTATAGGACACTTTTACTTCTTTTAAATCCAATGGCTCCTCATATTACTGAAGAATTAAATGAAAAATATGAATTAGGTGCTAAATGTTGTGAATCTAAATGGCCTAAGTATGATGATACAAAGTTAATTGATGAAACTGTTACTATTGCTATTCAAGTAAATGGAAAGTTAAGAGGTACGATTGAAGTTCCACTTGATACAACTGAAAATAAAATTCAAAAATTAGCTTTAGAAAATGAAAATGTTAAAAAGCATACAGAAGGTAAAGAAATAATTAAAGTAATAGTTATTAAGAATAAGATTGTTAATATTGTTGTGAAATAAAATTAATTAAGGAAAAACTTTTTAAACGTTTTTTCTTTTTTTGTGCTATACTTAGAATAGAAAGTAGGAGAATATGGAAGAAATAGGAAATAAAAAGGGAAAAGGAAATATTATTTTAATTGTTATTATATTTATTTTATTATGTATAACAGGTTATTTAAGTTATGATAAGTTTTTTAATAACAAAAATAAAGATATAAGTGAAGAAAAAACATTGAAAGTTTATGGAAGAAAAGAAGAAAACGATACTTATTTCTGTGAAGAAAAAAATAATTCTTGTAATGATTTAGTATTAGAAATAAAAACAGATACAAATGATGCTTTTGTATTAGATATAAAAGAAGATTATAATAGATTAAGTAATAAAAGTTCTTATATTTTGTACTATGATAATGGAATAAAAATTTATAAGCCTTTTGAAAAGACAATTGAAACAGTTGAAACTACTATTTCAAATGATAAATTAGTTAATTATATTAAAAAATATTGGAATGAAAAAAATTATATTGCAGGTGGGTTTATATTTTCATATGAAGAAAATAATTATAGTAAATACTTTTTATATGATATAGAAAATGCTAAGAAAAAATTTACTGACTATACTAAACTTTCAAGTGTGTATTATATTGATAATTCTATAACTTTTGGTGAAAGTTCAGTACTATCTACATCTAGGTTTGGATATGATGAATATATATCTAATTCAACAGAATACATACAAGGAATTAAAGATAATAAAAGTGTTTTAGTAAATATAAAAACAGGAAAAAGTGTTATTGAAAAAGATTTTACAGGATTAGAAACGTTATATTTTATACATCAAGGTTGTAATGAAAAAAGTTTATTCTTCTCTATAGACAAAACTCCAGATGGCTCGTATGATAATAAAGTTATCTATTCTATAGATGGCAAAAAAATAAGAGAAATAAAAGCCAATGAACTTGTAGAATTTAATAATTGTATGTATGGGGGACAAATAAAAGTATATAAAACTGATGTTATTGACACTTATTAATATAGAAATTAAAGAGTTTTTGTGCTATACTTATTATAGGATAGGAAGTCTGAGGTGACGTGATGAAATGAGTTTTAAAGATTTACTTCAAGAATATAAAGATGATCCTTTTAAAGAAGGAGAAGTCTTGAAAGCATTAGACTATATGATTAAGTATATCCATGACCATGGTTACTATATATCAGACTTTGATCCAGATAAAATAAAGTTAGTAAATGGAAAATTAACAGTTGATTCTTTTAGAGATATTATAAGAAGATTAGAAATTGACCCAAGAGGTAGAAATATAAATATTTTACAAGCAGCTAAGATTGGTTTAATGGCCTATAACAATATGTTATTAGATGGAAATATGAATCAAGAACATTTTAATTTTATAAGAGATAATTTTGATAAATTAAATCCTAATAGTATAATACCAGAAGATATTCATGAATATTATGGTGAATTATTCTTAAGAGGTATGATGGATTATATGACCTCCTATATTATAAGAAAAGAGGAAGAAGCAAAACAAAATGCTGGTAACACCAATCATTTTAGAAAAAGTTTATCAACAGAAGCAGGACGAGCTTTAGCTAATAATCAATTTTTAAATGATGATAGAAAAAATGCAGCGTATGTAGATATTCTCTTTATTCCAAGCATATTAACTCTTATTTATTTAATTGGTTTGTTTATTTATACTTTTTTAATAAAATGATAAAAAATACTTGATTTTCTTTTTAAAATAAATTAGAGTAGAAAACAAGTATTTTTAATTTGGGAAGATTTCATGCAAGAAGAAAATTTTAAAAATTTGATTGTCAGAAAGAAGATGTTGCTTTATGTCTCATATTCATATATCTCAAGAAGAAATAGAAAGAATAAGAAAATTAAAAGCTGTTAATGGTAAAAATGGTGATTATGGAAAATGTTATTTCTTAAATAAAAACACTTTATTCAAATTATTTTATCCACCTGGTTGTGAAGAAGAATTGCATTTTGTTGGAAGAAAGTCTGATTATATAAGTTTTCCAATTAATACATATTATGATGATAAAATGAATATTGTTGGATACACTATAAAATATTTTCCAGGAAGAAATCTTTGGTTTGGATTTCGACCAAATGATGAGATTGAAAAGTTAAAATCGGCTTATTTTAAAGCAATAGATGTTATAAAAAAACATCCAGATGTTTTGATGAAAGATTTAATTTGTTATAATATGATGTATGACTCTACTACTAATGCTTTTTATTTAATTGATACAGATAAATGGATTGTAGGAGAAGATACTTATTTTACAAATGCTTATAAGTTTGATAAACAAATAATGTTTATATTTACAACTCTTTTTTTAAGATGGAGAGATTATTCTTTAAATGAAATAAAATCATTAAGAGATATATATAAAGAATATGTTTATGATGTTAAAAGATTAGGAATTTTTCCAGATTTTTTAACTGAAGTTTCAAAACTTGTAAGTGAACGAAAAGAAGAAGAAGTTAAAACCATTGGTGATTTAAGAATTTGAAAACATTTTTTAATTTTAGCTTCAATATTTTCTTAAGTATTATATATTAGCTTCATTAAATGACCACATTTGCTTTCTATTTCGATTAAATAAATTGTAGCAGTAAATGGCCATTTAATTAATTAAGAG
>CANRJE010000077.1 GCA_947630865.1 uncultured Bacilli bacterium
GATTATATATTTTTAAATAATTTTTTATTTCTAAAATAGCTTGATCATAATCATCATTTAAAATTAATTTAATAACTTTTTGAAATTCCGTTTTAGCTGCTAATTTATTTTCATCAATAGAAGTATCTATATTTTCTCCTTGAGATATTTTAAAGTCTTTTAATAAATTAACAATATCTGTAAGAACAATATAACATCTTTTAAAAGGATATTTATCATTTAATTTTCTTTTTATAATTCTTAGTGCTAATTCAAAATCATTATCTTTTATAGCATCAAATTCTGTTTTAATACTAGATTTATTAGTATTTTTTATTTCAGGAATTTTACCTTCTTTAATTATAAGATAAGTTTTAGTAAGATTATATAACCATAATTCTTCATTAGTTAATATATTTTTAGACTTAAGAGTTTCTAAATAAGTACTTAGATTTAAATAGTCTTTCATGTTCAAAAAAGATAATATTTCATTTTCTATCGTATCTCTTTCTTCTTTAATTTTTGATATTATCTTTTTTAAAACTAATTCATATAAATTTATATGTTCTAAATCAATCGAATCAGAAATTTTCTTTAATGCTGCATTAAAATTTTTCTTAAATAAATTTCTTTTTATATCATTAAGGTAATCTAAATATGTATCAGAACTTGATAAATTTACTATATCTTCTATTTGAATATTTTTTAAAATATCTAATAAATCTTCATCTAATTTGGTAACATAATTTAAAAGATAAAGAAGAAATATAGCTTCTTTTAGATAATCTAAATCAGAACTTTCTATTAATCTTCTTAAATAAGGAAATGTCTTTTGATAATCTTCTTTCATGATTAAAGCTAGAATCATTATATAGTTTGTTTCAGCTAAAGATTCATCTATTTGTAAATTTAAATTGAGTCCTAATAAAGATTTTTCTATTTCTCCTCTTTTAAGTAAATCCATAATATAGTCATTTAAACTAGTTACTTCAACTTGATAAAGACCTATTTCTATTCTAATCAAAACTTTATCTTTTACTAATTTATCTAAATCGTTATTAGTTAATCCTTGATTTAATAATTCCTTAGTTGTTAAATCTTTTCCTGAAATAGCTAAATCAAAAATTATATTTTTATTGTAATTATTCATTTTTTTCCTCTTCAATCTTTTAAATCTCCTTTTAATTCATACAAAAAATTTATAGCTTCAATTGGAGTCATATTTAAAACATCTTTTTCTTTTATTTTCTTTTCAACGATACTTTCTTCTTTACCCTCAGAAAAATCAAAACTAGTTTGAACTACACTTATATTATTTTTCTTACTATTTTTTTCTTCATAAGTATTAAGAATTTCCGTTGCTCTTTTAATAACAGAATCTGGAAGTTTAGCAAGACCTGCTACATTTATACCATAACTTTTAGAAACAGCTCCTTCTACAACTTTATGTAAAAAGGTTATATTGCCATTTTCTTCTAAAGCACTTACATGAACATTTTTAACTTTTTTTAGTCTCTTAGTTAAATCAGTTAATTCATGATAATGTGTTGAAAATAAAGTTTTAGCACCAATTTCATTATGAATATATTCAAGGATTGCATAAGCTAAACTCATACCATCATAAGTTGCTGTACCACGACCTAATTCATCAAATAAAATCAAACTATTTTTTGTTGCTCCTTCTAATGCATAATTAGCTTCTTTCATCTCAACCATGAATGTTGATTCACCACTTACTAAATCATCACTTGCACCAATTCTTGTAAATATTTTATCAAAAATTGGAATACTACAACTTTTAGCTGGAACAAAAGAACCAATTTGAGCCATTATAACAATAATTGCTAATTCTCTCATATAAGTAGACTTTCCAGCCATATTAGGACCCGTTATTAAAAGACAAGAACAATTTTTATCCATAATAACATCATTTGGTACATAATCAATCTTTGTAACTGCTTCAACAACAGGATGCCGTCCTTCAATTATTTTAATTTCTTCTTTCTCATTAAAAATTGGTCTTACAAAATGATATTTATCAGCAACAGTTGCTAAGGATACTAATAAATCAATTTCACTTAAAACGTTACTAATCTCTTGAATTTCTGATATATGTTCATTAACTTTAGCTCTTATTTCATTAAATAATTCATATTCTAAATTAATAATTTTTTCTTCAGCCCCCATGATAATTTGTTCTTTTTCTTTAAGAGTTTCTGTTATATAACGTTCTCCATTTGCAAGAGTCTGTTTTCTTATATAACCAAATTCATTTTTGACAAGAGGAATACTCATTTTACTAACTTCAATATAATAACCAAATACTTTATTGTATCCAATCTTTAAATTCTTAATACCTGTTCTCTTCTTTTCTTCTTCTTCCTGTCTTAAAATAAAATCTTTACTATTATTTTTTATACTTCGAAGTTCATCAAGTTCACTACTATAACCATCTTTAATTAGATTTCCTTCTTTTAAAGTTAAAGGAGCATCAGGATTAATACTTTTTGATAATAATTCTACTATATCATCAAGAGTTAAAAGTTCTGAATCATAATTAATATTTTCTAATTCCACTTTTAGTTTAGGTAAAATTTCTAAAGATTTTAAAAGTTGATACATATCTCTAGCATTTAAATTACCATAACTAATACGACCTATTAATCTTTCTAAATCATAGATATCATTTAAATATGTACTAATATTTTCTTTAACAATAAAATTAGTTAATAGTTTTTCTATATAATCAAATCTTCTTTCAATCTTCTTTTTATCTCTTAAAGGTGATAAAATATTTTGCTTTAAAAACCTTGAACCCATTGCTGTTTTAGTTTTATCAAGTAACCATAAAAGAGAATTAACTCTTGTGTTATCTCTAATTGTCTCTGTTAATTCTAAATTTTTCTTAGTATGATAGTCAAATAATAAATGTTCATCTTCTCTTGTTAAAATTACTTTCTTTAAATATTTTAAACTACTTTTTTTAGTCTTTGTAACATAAGTTAAAAGATGTTTAATTGAAGTTAAAAGTCTAGCATCACATACATCTTCATAAATATAATCATATTCTTTATATTCAATTTCTTCATTAGTAACCGTGACTAAGATATTATAAATTGTTTTTAAATTATATAAAACTTCTCTATCTATTTTATCGTTTGTTATAACCTCTTTAATATTATGATTGATAAGTTCACGATACAAACTTTCTAAATCATTTAAAATCATTGAATAAATATCACCTGTTGAAATATCTGCATAGGTTAAGGCATAACAATAAGAAAAATCATAAATACTAGCTATATAATTATTTTCATTAGCATAATTTAAGTTATCAAGTAAAGTTCCTCTTGTTATTACTTGAACAATATCTCTTTCTACCATACCTTTAGATTCTTTGGGATCTGTTAATTGTTCACAAATGGCAACTTTATATCCTTTATCGATAAGTTTTGAAACATAATTTTGATAAGCATGATATGGAACTCCACACATAGGAACTCGTTCTTCAAGACCGGCATTTCTGCCAGTTAATGTTAAACCTAATTCTCGACTAGCAACCTCAGCATCTTCAAAAAACATTTCATAAAAGTCTCCTAATCGAAAAAAGATTAATGTATCTTCATAATTATCTTTTATTTCCATATACTTGGCCATCATCGGAGCAAGTTTCGTTCTATCTACTTCACTTCTTTTCATAATTCACCTTCTTAACCTAAAATATATTATAACAATTTAAGTATTATTTTTCAAAGTTAGTAGCCAGTATTTTACATGTTAAAGAAGCAAAATATCATATAATTCCTGATAATTATCAATATAATTAATCTCTAATTTATTTTTATAAATATATTCTAATTTTTCAATTTCTAACCGATTAGCAAGAGGCATATAAATAACATCTATATTATTGTTAATTGCTGCAATCAATTTTTCTTTAATTCCTCCTACTTTTAGAATTTTGCCTGTTAAAGTAATCTCACCAGACATAGAAATATTATTCGTGATAATAACATTTTTTAGATAAGAAAGTAAGGCTGTTGTAATTGTAATACCTCCACTTGGCCCATCTTTTTTAATAGCATTAGATGGAATATGAATATGAAAATCATTATGTCTAATCTCATCAATATCTAAGTTAAAGTTTTTATAATTTCCTTTAATATAATCAAAGGCAACTTTTATTGATTCTTCCATTACATCTCCAACTTGTCCTGTTACTTTAATGTTTCCATCTCCTGGATAAGAAATAACTTCAACTTTTACAATATCTCCACCATAAGGAGTATAAGAAAGTCCTGTTACTACACCTTTATTATTTCTTGTATTTTGATTTATTTGATACTTATGAACTCCTAAAAAGGCTTCTAAATTTCGATTTGGATCAATGCTTTTTTTATCATCAATCGAATTAACAACATACTTTCTAAATATTTTTTCTAGTTGTCTTTCTAATTCTCTTACACCACTTTCATGGGTATAGTATCTAATTATGTTGGTAATTGTCTTTGATGTTAAATTAATATTTTCACTTTTAAATTTATATTCTTTTAAAAGCATAGGAATGATATGCTGTTTAGCAATTTTTATTTTCTCATATTCAGTATAACTTCCTACTTCAATTATTTCCATTCTATCTTTTAATTCTCTAGGAATTGAATCAATATAATTTGCAGTTAAGATAAACATAACTTTCGATAAATCAAATTCTTCATCTATAAAATGGTCAACGAATCGATTATTTTGACCTTTATCTAAAACTTCAAGTAAGGCACTAGCAGGGTCACCTTTGATATCTTTAGTCATTTTATCTACTTCATCAATGATAAAAACGGGATTGTTAACTCCTATTTTTCCTATACTAGACATAATTTTACCAGGAGCAGCCCCAACATAGGTTCTTCTATGTCCTATAATTTCAGCCTCATCATTAACTCCACCTACCGAAATTTTAACACATTTTAAATTTAGGGCTTCAGCAATTGACGTTGCAATACTTGTTTTACCAACACCAGGTGGCCCTACTAAACATAAAACTGGAACTTTTTCACTACTAGTATGATGCTTAACCATAATATGCTCTAAAATTCTTGTTTTGGTTTCTTCTAAGCCATAATGATTTTTATCTAAAACTGCTTTTATTTTTTCTAAATCAAAATTTTCGGGACTACTTTTCTCCCATGGTAAATTTAAAAGTATATCGATATAGTTTCTAATAATACCTACTTCAGGAGAGTTACTATTACAACTTTTATAACGTGCAATCTCTACTTCAAGTCTTTTTTTAATACCTTTTGGTGCTTTTAAATCTTTTACTTTTTGTTCAAGAATATCAATTTCTTCAAGTCCATCATTTAGTTCTTCTTTAATTGCATTTAATTTTTCTTTTAAATAAAATTCTTTTTGACTATCTTCTAATTTCTTATTTACTTTAATATCAATTTGCTTTTCAAGTTCTAAAATCGACATTTCATATTCAATATCATCTAATAACATTCTAATTCTTTTAACTGATGAAACTTCTTTTAAATATTTTACTTTACGATTATGTTCAAGTGGTAATAAATTAGCAACAATATCTGTTAATTTACTAATATCATGAATATCTTTAACTGAATCAAAAACATTAGTATCTGTTTCTTTTATATATTTATCAAGTGATTTATAAACACTTCTTGACATAGCAATTTCTTCAATTGGATCAATTTCTTCTTGATTGATAACGGAAACATTAGCTTCATATAAACCATCATCTTCTTTAATATCAGCTATCATTGCTCTTTTTAATCCTCTTAAAGTAACTCGCATATTACCATTTGGCATATCAATTTTTAATTTTATTTTAGCAATAACTCCAATATTGATGGTATTTAAATTCTCAAGATTATCATCACTTTTTTGATGAATTACAAATATACAATTATCGTATACACTTTCTCCTAAAGAAATTGTTTTCTTAAAATTAGTATCTGAAAACTCAATTTTAGCCTCAGAATACGGGAAGATTTCATGATTTTTAATGAAGATAACTGGTAGTTCTGTTTTAATCATAATAACCTCCTCTTTTTTTAAATTTGCTTTTTATTATAATCACGATATTTTAAAAAAACAACTCTTTGACATGATAATTTACACAATAAAAATTGATTTTTTTAAGGAGCAAAATTTAATCAAAAAGAATATAATATTTTGAATGATTTTTTTCCATTTTTTGTTGATTTTAAAGTTTTTTTTTGCTATAATCTTTTATGCACGGGGTCATAGCCAAGTGGTAAGGCAGTGGACTGCAACTCCTTGATCGTTGGTTCAAATCCGACTGGCCCCTCCAATGCAGCTGTAGTTTAGTGGCTCGAATATGGCCTTGCCAAGGCTAGGACGCGGGTTCGATTCCCGTCAGCTGCTCCA
>CANRJE010000078.1 GCA_947630865.1 uncultured Bacilli bacterium
ACTGTTGCAGACTATGAAATAGTTGAAGATGAAATAGAAGAAACCGAGAAAAAAATTAAGACTACTTATACAATTAACTATTATTTAATGAATCAAGATGGTAAGAATTATACTTTATTTGAAAGTAAAACGAGTGATTGTAAAGTTGGAGATAAAGTTAAAGGCGAAGTAAATAATTATAGTAGTAAATATATTACTCCAAAAGAAATAGAAATTGAGATAGTTGAAGGAGAAAATATAATAAATTATTATTATGATCGTATAAATAGTAAGTAAAAATACTAAACTTTAATATATTAAATTAAAATTGCACTTAAAGGATTAAACTTTTAAGTGTTTTTATTATATAAAGAAATTTTGTCAATCTGATTGTATTAATTTTAGAAAAATGCTATTATTAATATGGTGGTAAAATGAGTAAGGATAAAAAATTAACAAAAGAAGAAAAGCAAAAAATTAAAGCAGAAAAAAAAGCAACTCGTGATTATATTACATTAAAAAGAAGAGCTAAAGTGATTATGTTTATATGCTTTGCACTTATTGTTATTGAACTTATAATTATGTTATTTATGCATATCTCACGAGATAATAAATTGGAATTTATTGATACTTTATATAGTGTAAAAAACGTTGATGATGATTATTATATAGCAGTTGGTTCTAGTAATTTTAAACATAGTAGATATAACGATTCTTTTACTTATCAATATGAGGATGGTATTTTTAAAGGACAAATTAATACAGTTTATGCTGAACAAGCTAAAATTGTTAAATATGACAAGGAATTAAATCTTGTTTTTGAAAAAACTTTTAAAGGAGAATATGATTCAACTTTTTATGATGTAGCAAGTGTTAAAGATGGTTATATAGCTGTTGGTAGTTATGTATTAGAAAAAGAACAATTAACAGCTAATACAAGAGATGGATTAATTGTTAAATATGATTTAGATGGTAATGAAATTTGGCATAAAAACTTTCAAATATTAGGTGATACTGAGTTTAAAAGTATATTAATTCTTGATGATGGAATATTAGTAGTAGGACAAAGTATTTATGAAAACTTAGAAATAGGAAACCATAATACTGGTGGTGGAATTATTGTTAAATATGATTTTGATGGTAATGAAATTTGGCGAAATAATTATGGTGGTAATAAGTCAGGAATATTTGAAGATGTAGTTTTAGTTAAAGATGGTTATATTGTATGTGGAAAAGATGCTAAGAATTATGGTATGCTTATTAAATTTGATTTAAAAGGAACACGTAAATGGGTTAAAAACTATGAATTTACTGATACTTTTGGAATGTATGATATTGAGGTTAAAGATGATAAATTATATATTGCAACAGGTATAAATGTAAGTGATGAAAAAGATAAAAACGGGGATTTAATCTACAACTATGATGCTGGAATTTTAGTTTATGATTTAAATGGAAATTTGCTTGATACATATTCTATAGGAGGAAGTGCTGATGATAGATTTAATTCTTTACTTCTTTTAGATGATAAAATTGTTGCAGTTGGATATTCTACTTCTAAAGATATAAAAATAAAAGATTTAGATTATCAAAAAGATAAAAGTGAAGGAATAATTGTTACTTTTGATTATGATGGTAACATTAAGGAAACAAAATCTTATAGTGGAAAGAAAAATGAGGTTTTAAATGATATAATTTTAGCAATTCCTGATACAGCTGATAAAATTAATAATACTAAACCTTATATTATGGTTGGATATACTAATTCTAAACGAGGATTATTTAATGGTAACAACAAAGATTACTTTGCTAAAATATTAAAATATTCAGAAAAGTTCAATTTAGATATTGAAAAATAAAAAGGTGCATAGAAATATGTGCTTTTTCAATGATTTCACATAAATTTCATTTTCTTAATTGGTAAAATATGTTATGATATATAATATAATTAATTGAGGAGATTATCATGAAAGATAAAATAAAAAAAATAGTAAATAAAGTAAAAAAAGTTGCAAAAAAATGTTTTGATTTTATAAATAAAAAGAATCGTTTTAATACTATGGAAACGATTTGTTTAATGATTATTGCTGTTATATTTGGTATGGTTATAGGTGGCATTGTAATGTATAAAAAGGGAACTTTAAATTTAGGGGTTAAAAATGAATTAAATCAGTTTGTTGATACTTATACTGAAATTTTAAATGAATACTATAAAGATGTTTCAGGTGAAGATTTATTGGAAGCTGGAATAAATGGAATGGTAAGTTTTTTAGGTGATCCTTATTCAGTTTATATGGATAAAGAAGAAAGTCAAGAATTTATGGAACAAGTTAATGGAAAATACATAGGAATTGGTATGGAAATTATTCAGAAAGATAAGGGTAATATTGAAGTTTATGATGCTTTTGAAGATGGTCCAGCTTATAAAGCAGGAATTAGAAATGGTGATAAATTAATTAAAGTTGGAAATAAATCAGTTGCTGAATTATCAACTAGTGAAGTAGCTGATTTGGTAAAAGGCAAAGAAGGGACAACTGTTGAAATTACTGTTTCTAGAGATGATAAAGAAAAAACTTATAAAATAAAAAGACAAAGTGTTGATATTATATCAGTTACTGAAGAAGTAATTTCATACAATGATAAAAAAGTAGGTTATATATTAATTGATATTTTTGCTGCTAATACCAAAACACAATTTGAGAAAGCTTTAAAATCTTTAGAGAAAGAGAATATTGATTCTTTAATAATTGATGTAAGAGACAATAGTGGGGGTTATTTATTAACAGTTACAGATATATTATCCCTATTCTTAGAAAAAGGAGATGTTATTTATCAACTAAAAACTAAAGAAAAGATAGAGAAAATTAATGATAAAACTGAAGAAAAAAGAGATTATAAAATAGCTATTTTAACTAATGGTTCTAGTGCAAGTGCAAGTGAGGTTTTAACAGCTTCTCTTATGGAAAACAATAATGCTATTTCTGTTGGAACAACAACATTTGGAAAAAGTAAAGTTCAAAAGACTCAAGAATTATCAAATGGTACTAGCATTAAATATACCTTTCAAGAATGGTTAACACCAAAAGGTAAAAGTGTAGGTGGAGTTGGAATTAAACCAACTTATGAAGTAACTTATAAAATAGGTGAATCAGAAAATGAATATGATTCTCAACTTACTAAAGCTTTAGAAGTTATAACGGAGTAGTAAATGCCTCTTACAATGACTCATGCTTATATAGCTAAAGATATTTATAATAATTTAAACGAAAAGATAAAAAAGAAAATTGATAATTCTTATTTAGATGAATTATTAGTATTTTCTAAAGGATTTGATGTTTTCTTTTTTTACTTTGATTTTAAAAATATAAAACATAGTATAAAGATATTAAACTATGGTAAATATTTTCATAATCATAAGACTAATGAATTTTTTATAAATCTTACTAATAAGGTTAAAGAAACGAAAGATATCGATGAATTCTTATTTTTGATTGGCCTAATAACACATTATGTTGCTGATAAGACAATTCATCCTTATGTTAATTATAAAGCAACAACTATGCTAAAACCACATACAACTAAAAAAGATTGGCATTTTATGATTGAAAGTTATTTTGATAATTATCTTGTTAGAGAAAGAGAAAGTGGTAATTATTTAAAATATAAAATATATGAAGGTGCATCATTTGATTTGAAAAGAAATAATAAAATTATTAGACTTTTAAATGATAGTTTTGAAGAAGTTTTTAAAGTTTCTAATATGGGAGAAAATTATTATTTAGCACTTTCTAAAATGAAAAGATTTTTTAAGTATTTAAGACATGATACTTTTGGGTATAAAAGAATTTTTTATTTATCAGTTAATTTTTTAGCTAAAAGATTATTTCGAGATGTTAGTTATTTATCGTATCATTTTAAATTGGATAGAGATTCTGAAATTTTAAATTTAAATCATCAAGATTGGTATAATATTCATGATAAAAAATATAAAAGTAATGAAAGTTTACTAGAACTTTATAACAAAGTAATTAAAGAAGGAACTGATATTATTAATGATGTATATGATTATGTTTTTTTAGATAAAAAGATAGATTTAGAAAAATTATATCAGAATAAATCATATTCTAATGGGTTAACTCTTTCAGAATAAAATTTAATATACTATTTAACTTGCCTATACAAAGTTAGATATGTTTCATACTTTAGTAATGAGGTATCAAATATGTCTAATTTTATTTTTACATTAAATCCAATTATACAAGCTTTAATAGCAAAAATTTTTACATGGGAGTATATTTATCTATAATAACATAATTATGTTGTTTTCAATATTCATTTAAAGTGTTTTCTTGTATTTCAATTGAATCATCTTCTTTAGCCTGTCTATCAGTTGATACTTTTATATACAATGCTACTATATTTATTTCTTTTTTTCATTATAACAATTCCTTTTCATTAAATTATATAGAAAAACTCTTATATAAATATAGTTAACTTTATATTTTATAGTTTTAGTTGGTAGCTAAGTAGTTTTTCATTTTGATTTCGTATTCGTAGTATGAGGTCTTTTTTGTAATAATTTGGATTTTTTTAATTATCATTTATTATGTATTAAGTATTATACTAATATACTTATTTTTTCATAATATTTTTTATATATTTATTAACTTTGATAATTAATAAATTAATGTTTTTATCGTCTAAAACAACATTGTATGGCTTTAATACTCTTTGAACGGATATAGTTCTCATCTGATCTAGTAAAGCTATAGAATCACTTAAATTAATATATACTAAATTTTGATATTTTAATTCATTATGATTTCGTTTGTTAAATGCTTCATTGCTTTTAAAATGTTTTTCTTTTGGACTTGTAAGAGGTATGCAAAATACCATATTTTTAACTTTAGGAATAGTAAATATTATACTTAAATGAATATTGTTTATTTCAGCACCTTTGTTTCCTTTAAAATCTATATGATATATTTCTCCGTTTTTCATAAATACCTCCAAATAAATATAAAAAGGAACCCTGTAACAGAGTTCCTTAAACAATAAATAGACTAATATGTTCCTCGATTTCTCTTCACAATGCTATTCATGATGTCATAATTTGACTGACTAATATGTTCCTCGATTTCTCTTCACAACGCAGTCAATTACAACTTGTAGTAATAATGTACCACATTTTATTCGAAAAATCAAATGTTTTTTGATTTTTCTAACTCTATTATATGTATATTTTAATAAATTATTAATTATCTTCCCCCAATTCTTTATCAGTTTATTTTTTCTTTGTTCTATTACTATTTCTATCTATATTATATATATCAATACAATAATGTAAATTTTTTACAAATACTTTTTTATTGTCAAGGTCATTCATTACAATACACTAAAAGCATAAAAAAATCAATATTAAAATGAGATTTTTTAAGTATTTAAGACATGATACTTTTGGGTATAAAAGAATTTTTTATCTATCGGTTAATTTTTTAGCTAAAAGATTATTTAGAGATGTTAGTTATTTATCGTATCATTTTAAATTAGATAGAGATTCTGAAATTTTAAATTTAAATCATCAAGATTGATATAATATTCATGATAAAAAATATAAAAGTAATGAAAGTTTACTAGAACTTTATAACAAAGTAATTAAAGAAGAAATTAGTATTATTAATGATGTATATGATTATGTTTTTTTAGATATGGTTTAATTCTTTCAGAATAAAATTTAATATACTATTTAACTTGCCTATACAAAGTTAGATATGTTTCATACTTTAGTAATGAGGTATCAAATATGTCTAATTTTATTTTTACATTAAATCCAATTATACAAGCTTTAATAGCAACAATTTTTACATGGGGAGTAACTGCTTTAGGTGCTGCTTTAGTGTTTGCTTTTAAAACAATTCATAAGAATATTCTAGATGGTATGTTAGGAATTGCTGCTGGAGTTATGATTGCTGCTTCTTTTTGGTCTTTATTGTCTCCTTCAATTTTAATGGCAACGAATCTTAATATGAATGTTATGGTTGTTGTATCTGCTGGTTTTTTAGCAGGTGGTTTATTGCTTTTTATAGGCGATAAAATAATGAATAGAATGAGTCTTAATAGTTTAAATAATAAAAGCAAAAGAATCATTATGTTAATTACATCAATCACTCTTCATAATATTCCTGAAGGACTAGCAGTTGGTGTTGCCTTTGGTTCTACTTTATATGGATTAGATGGAGCAACTTTAATGTCAGCTTGGACTTTAGCAACTGGTATTG
>CANRJE010000079.1 GCA_947630865.1 uncultured Bacilli bacterium
TGCTAAAAAAAGATGAATTTGTTTATAACTTTTTCATCTTTTTTCTTGTCAAGTATTTTTTTAACCGAAACTCAAAAAAACACAAAGAAAACAATATTAGTATATTATTTCTATGTGTCTTATATTGTTGCTTTTAGATATATTATTTATAATTTTATTTTTCTTTTCTTGCAGTAATTCCAATTTCATTTAAAAAATTAGCATTATTTAAATCCCGAGTTTTCTTAATATCATTTTCAAAAGAATTATCCATTTGCATTTTATTAATTGCTTTTTGTAGTAACTCAATTTCTTCTTTTGTTAATTCTTTTGTATCATTTAAAGGTTCAAGAGTTAAATGTTCAACTTCATTAACTAAATTAGGAACATTAAATTCTTCTTCAAATTCTTTAGCAATATTTAAATTTCTTTGATATTTTAAAGCTAATTCTTCTTCATATTCTTTTAAAGCTTTTGATTCTAAATAATTAATATCATTTCTTTTTTGTCTTATTTGTCTAATTGCTCTAAATTCTCTTAAAATTTCTATTCCTGCTTTTTTTATATTTTCTACTTCTTTTTCTAAACTATCTCTTTCCATAATTCCTCCCTATTTGGCATCATACCAATTATCTCCTATTTCATAATCAACTTCTAAAGGAACATCAAGTTTATAAGTTGTTGTCATTATTCTTGTTACTAAATCTCTTAATGTTTCAATCTCATCTTCTGCTACTTCAAAGACTAATTCATCATGAACTTGAACTAACATCTTACTCTTTAAGTTTAATTTTTTCATCTCTCTATCAATTTCAACCATTGCTTTCTTTAAAATATCTGCCGCTGTTCCCTGAATAGGTGTATTTAAAGCCATTCTTTCTCCACTTTGTCTAATTATATAATTCTTATTATTGATTTCTTCAATAATACGTTTTCTGTTCATAAGTGTTTTTACATATCCATTATTATAAGCTTCTCTTACTAAAGAGTTCATATAATCTTTAATTCCTGGAAAAGTTTCTAAATATTTATCAATGAATGTCTTAGCCTCATCAATATTAATACCTAAATCTTCTGATAATCCAAAACTTGAAATACCATAGATTATACCAAAATTAACCGCTTTTGCTTTTCTTCGCATATTTTTATCAACATCTTGAACTGGAACATTAAAAATTTGACTAGCTGTTTTAGTATGAATATCAATTCCATTTTTAAATGCATTAATCATATCAGTAGCTCTTGCCATATGAGCAAAAACACGAAGTTCAATTTGAGAATAATCAAATGAAGCAATCTTAAAACCACTACTCGGAATAAAACCTTTTCTAATTAATTTACCAAGTTCATCACGAATTGGAATATTTTGTAAATTTGGTCTTTCACTAGATAATCTCCCTGTTCTAGTTAAAGTTTGATTATAAATTGTATGAATTTTTAAATCTTCACCTACTTCATTAATAATTCCAACTACATAATTAGATTTCATTTTCGAAATAGCTCGATATTCTAGAATTAAATTAACTATTTCATATTTATCTTTTAATTTATCTAAAATATCTTTACTAGTTGAATAACTATCACCTTTAATTCTCTTAGGATAAGGAATATTTAAAGTTTTAAATAAAACATCTGCTAATTGTTTAGGAGATAAAATATTGAACTTTAAACCAGCAATATTATAAATCATTTCTTCTAATTTTAAGAGATTTTTATCTAAACTTTTTCCCATTTCTTCTAGATAATTAATATCAATTAAAAAACCATTTTTTTCCATATCAGCTAATACATAACTTAAAGGAAGTTCTAAATCATGATATAAAGAAACCATTTCTTCATGTTCTAATTCTTCTAAAAATTTAGGAAATTCGTTATATAAAAATTCAGATTTTAAAACTATTTCTCTTATATAATTATCATCGTTTGGATATCTACAAGTTATCTCTGTTCCATATAATTTATCATAGAATTTTATATCATATTGATAACTATTAGCTAAATAAGCAATATCAGTTTTTATGTTTTTATTTAATAAATAACCTATTAATATCATATCATCTATATTCTTATCGATAGAAATATTATATTTATCAAAAACATAAAGTAACTTTTTTAAATCATAAGTATATTTCTTTTTAGAATCATTAAAAATATTTGAATCTTTTAATAACATAAAAGGTACATAATAACTATTATCTTTATCTTTTAAACTAACTCCAAGTGGTGTATCAGTATGATAATTATAACCTAATGTCTCTAAATATATTGCATAAGGTTCTGTTAATTTTATTTCATCTAAATTTTCTACAATTTTAAAATTTATTTCTTGGGGTTTTTGATTAGTTTCAGTATTTAACTTTTTCAAAAGAGAATAAAATTCTAATTCCGTTAAGATTTTTTCATATTCATGAGTATTAAGTCCTAAATATTTAATATCATCTAAATCTAATTTAATAGGTACTTCACGATAAATCGTTGCAATATCATAACTCATATAAGCATTATCTTTATCTGTTATTAATTTTTCTTGAAGTTTTGGAGAAATTAATTTCATATTTTCATATACACCATCTAAATCTTTATATTTTTGAATTAAAGAAATAGCTGTTTTTTCACCTATTCCTTTAACCCCTGGAATATTGTCACTTGCATCTCCCATTAAAGCTTTTAAATCAACCATTTTTTTAGGATCTTCGATACCATAAACTTCAAAGAATTTTTTCTTATCCATCATAATATAATCATTTGATTTTAAAAGTTTAACTGTTACTTTATCGGATATTAATTGTAATAAATCTTTATCACTTGAAACAATTAAAGCTTCAGTATCTGGAGTTTTATCAACATATGAAGCAAATGTTCCTATAATATCATCAGCTTCATAGTTATCAATCATAAAATATTTTATCCCCATTGCAAGAGATAATTCATATGCAACAGGAAATTGTTTTTTTAAATCATCTGGTGTTTCACTTCTTCCAGCTTTATAAACTTGATATTTATCATGTCTAAAAGTTTTTCCTTTATCAAAAGCAATCATGATATGAGTTGGATTTTCTTCATATATGATTTTATTTAACATATTAATAAGTCCATATAAACCATTAGTTGGAAAATTTTTAGAATTTCGCATTAAACTTCCACTATAAGCTGTTGCATAATAACTTCTAAATAATAAATTATTTCCATCAATTAATACTACTTTATTCATAATTTTCTCCATATTCTATTGTTATTATATAAGTATTTTCAGAATCATTTTTTTTCATATAATTAGCTAAATTCATTTTTAATGATTGAACTTTTTTATTTTTATCAGTTTTAACAGTTATTTCATTTATCTCTATACTATTTTTTTCTTCATTCAAAATATTTCCTAATTCTTGATTAGTAATTTCATAATTATATTCATATTCATTAGTACTAGGAAATTTAACTTCACTTTTTAAAGTACTAGTTTTTATAATTCTTTTTAGTTCATAAATATCTAAGAACTCTAAATGTTCTACAGGATTATTTTCTTCTTCACTTTCTAATTTTTTATTATCATCATATAAATAATTATAAGTATTAACTCCATTTGTTAAAATAATCATATCTTGTGATTTTTCACCATCATAAGTATTTTTTTCTAAACCATTATCAATAGTATATTTAAATTTATATACTTCATTTTCTAAATTATTAGTTGCAAATGGTAAACTACTATCAATATTACTAGAATTATCTAAAGAATTATTACTTAATTCAGAGTTATTTGGCATAAAGAAAAGAAAAATGATAATAAAAAAGATAAGATAGAAAATTACAAATGAATATTTTTTTCCTTTTTCACTTCTTAACCATTTATATACTGATTTTATAGTTATATTTCCTTTCTCATCTCTCATATTACACTCCTTTATTTACAATAATACCAGTTAATTCTTCTTTATTTCCATTTAAAAAGTTAGAAACATCCATACGTTTTTTACCTTCCATTTTTATATTGGTAACTTTAATTAAACCATCATTTACTTTAATATAAAAAGCTTTTTTATCAACTTTAACTATTTCCCCATTTGTCTTATCTTTAAAAGTATTATCATTTATTATTTCAGCTCCATAAACTTTAACTGTTTTATTATCTAAAAGAAAGTAACTACCTGGAAAAGGATTTAAACCTCGAATTTGATTATAGATTTCTCTAGAACTTTTATTAAAATCAATTAATTCTTCTTCTCTTGTTATATTATATCCATATGTAACTTCAAGAGGATTTTGTTTTATACGTTTGTTTTCTCCTTTAATAATAGAAGGTAAAGTCTTAAGTAATAAACTACTACCTAATTCACTTAATTTATCATGTAAAGTTAGATAAGTATCATCATCTTTAATTACAATACTTTCGGAATCAATAATATCTCCTGAATCCATACCTTGATCCATATACATAATTGTAATTCCTGTTATACTATCTCCATTTAAAATAGCATGATGAATTGGTGCTCCCCCTCTTAACTTAGGAAGAAGAGAGGCATGAACATTAATACAACCATATTTGGGATAATCAAGAATAGCCTTTGGAATAATTTGTCCATAAGCACATGTTATAATAATATCTGGATTAAGCTTTAAAATATCATCATAGTCTTCTTTAATATTATTAGGTTGAAATACTTTTATATTATTATTTAAAGCAACTTCTTTTATTCTTGGATAAGTAATTTCTTTTTTTCTTCCAACAACCTTATCAGGTTGAGATACTACTCCTATAACTTTTGTGTTTTTTATTAACATTTCTAAAATTTTAACACTAAATTCTGGAGTTCCCATGAATACTACTTTTAAGTCCTTTAACATATTATCACCATCAAGATAATTTTATCATAAATGACTTAAAAATAATAGAAAATATTACCAATTTCTCTGAAAAAGAAAAATCTTAATTAACATTTTAAACTTAAATCAGTCTTTTTAAACATATAAAAATATTATTATAAAAAAAGATGTTATGATGAAATACGTGGTTTAATTACCAAAAAATAAAGTTTGGAGGAGCAGTTGTGATAAACTTTATAATTGTTGATGAATTAAATTTTTGGCTTTCTTTAATTGATGAAAAAATAAATCAAATTATTTTTAATACTAATCTTAAATATCATATTTATAAATTTAATGATTTTAATAATAATTTTTTTAAATTAGTTTTTTCAAATCTTGAAAATAAAGTATATATTTTAGCTGATAGAACTAAGTTTCATAATGGAATTGAAATAGCTAAAAGAATCCGTTCAATTGATAAATTAGCTGAAATAATTTTTTTAAGTAATTCTTATGATACTAACTATGTAAATTTTTTTCTAACTAGTTCTATAAAAGCCATGGGTTTTATAGAAAAAAGTAATTTTTCTTTATTAGATTTAAAATTAGAAGAGATTGTTAGAAGTTTTCATTTAGATAAAATAATTAAGATTAATTCTTCTTCTAATTCTTCTATTATAAAAATATCTGATATTTTATATATTGAATCAAAGAATCGAGAAACTTTTATTCATACAGTTAATTCTATTATAAAAACAACAAAAAGTCTAAAATACTTTGAAAATCTTTTAAATACTGAATGTGATTTTTTTATTAGAACTCATAAAGCTTGTATTGTAAATATTTATAATGTTATAAATTTTAATTTTAAAGATAAAGAAATAATTTTCTTTAATAATAAAAAATGTCTTTTACTATCTAAAAGTTATAAAGGTATTATTAAAGAAAAAATTGGAAAATAAAAATTACTAAGCAACTTCTTTCTTAGCAATTTTTTCTATATTATGAAATATATCATATACTCCACCTGCCATAATACCAGATGTTATAATAGCTGCATTTAAGTCTTTTGTGATAATCCATTCAACTATGGCAACAATGATACCTATTCCAAGATTTTGAAGTGGAATAAGTTCATTTTTAATAAAAGTACTTTTCTTTGAGAAAAAACCTAAAATCATCGTAACAACAAAAGTTACAATTGTTACTATATCAAACGTCATATTATCCCCCTTGATAAATAATATGATATTTTTTTATCTTTATGTTTTTTTAAAGAAATATTAATATTTATAAAAATAAAAACCTTGAAAATCAAGGTTTATTACAAATTGGTGGAGCATAGGAGGATCGAACTCCTGACCTTCACGGTGCAAACGTGACGCTCTCCCAGCTGAGCTAATGCCCC
>CANRJE010000080.1 GCA_947630865.1 uncultured Bacilli bacterium
ATTGGGGTATTTTAGTGGACCAATTTTCAATTAAAATTCACTTGCTTTTTGGACCAATTTTAGTATAGCAAAAACATGGCGAGGGCTCTTTTTTATCTTTTTGAATATATTCCAATTAATTCTTTATCTCTTACAATCATAATATTTTTAATCCAATCTCTATGAGGATTTCTAAACAGAGCATCAAATAATTTTATAATTTCTTCATTAGAATAAGAATCATAATTTTCGAAATTAATTATTAAACTTTTTGCCTGTAATTTTTGTTTGTCTCTTTTAGTAAATGTTTCAATAGCATTTTTAAATGTTTTAGTTCTATGACAATTTAAATGGTATTAAAACAAATATTATTTTATTGGTTGATTGTGATCCACGTTTTAATTCTATGATAATTTAAATGCTATTAAAAATAAAGATGGTATGTTGTTTCAAAGTTCATAAATCTTAAGTAATTACATTAATTAATAGTAAAGTAGGGTAGGTAGATAGTAAATTTATTACAATCATAAATCTTACAAATATTAAGTTATATTATTGTATTTAAATACTTAAAAAAATATATAACATAATGCAATTATCTAAAAGAATACTTTATGAATATTAAAATAAAAGACAATAGAGTAGTAATGATATTTAAAATATTAGTATATCTATTAAATATTGTGTTATATAAAATAATTTCATATAACAGAAGTTAACATAATGTACATTATATAAAGTTGTATTACACGTAAAAAAATACATTAATAATAGTATAATTATTACAATATTATATATAATAAATACTATAAATAGTATATTACCTATTTATTATTATATTAAAATAAGATTTGATATTCAAAATTAAATTTTTAATTTTATAATTATTTTATTATTGATTATTTAAATATATTATTTAGAATTTAGATTAATAATTATATTAAGTACTATCCTATTATCTCCTATTAATAAATAATTAAAAATACCATAATTGAGATGAATAAATATTCATATTATTATATCTCGATTTGTTTCAGAGCATTTTATATTTATTTAATATTAGCTATCAATACAGAAAAAGATATAAAATAATTTGCATCGAGATGAACAAGTATTCGTTTTTTAATTTCTCGATTTGTTTTATAAAATTTAAAAATTGATAAGTATATTATCTTACATTTAAATTATGTTCAAAATAATTAAATTTATACTAATCTAATACTATTATATATATAATAAACTCCCCTTTTTAAATCCAAATTTTGATAGGGGAAGTATTATTTTTTTTCTCATAGAATATCTTTATTAACACATAATAATAGTGGGTGATAAAAATGAAAAAGAATAATCAAAGCATGAAAAACAATAATAACGTTACAAATAAGTTAAATAATTCTAAAAATTCTAACTTACGTAACAGTTCAAAATCAAATAATTCATGTAATAATCAACAACAAGAATCATCAAACAAATTTGATTTAAATGATTGCGAATAATCTAGGAGTTTTTGAGTACCCCTACTCTCTTTCCTAAATATTTATTGAAATCTAGTACAAGGTTTATACTGCTTATATCATAATTTTTTAAAGCATATTCAAATACTTGCTTATTCATATTATTAATAACTGTTAAATTTTTTAAAAGAATAGTATTAATATCATTGGCAGTATAATCCTTACTAGATATTTCTTTTATAGTTGAAATTGTTTTGTTTTCATCTAAACTCATAATAGGATAACCCCCTATTTTTTTTATTAAGAAAGCTAAATTACAATAAAATTCATTAAAGTTTAAAATATCATTTTCTAACTCTTTTTGAATATTACTTATCTCCTCCCCTTTTAAATTAAAATATAAATTATATAAATTGTTTTTAGTAATAAAAATATTTGTTAAGTACTGATTTAACATATCAGTATAATTAAAGTTAATAAAAAGCACCTCCATATTAATATATGTAAATGCCTATAAAAGTTTATTTTAATTTATCTAAAAAGCTTGTTCCCATCCAAGGTTTTTCAAGTTCAAAATTATCAGTAATTGTTGCTCCAATATCTGCCATTGTTTCTAATACATCTAGTTGTTTTGGCTCTTTAAAAAGTCTTGAATAAATAATTACAGGAACATTTTCTCTAGTATGAGCAAAACCTGGCATTGTTGGGTCGCATCCATGATCAGCTGTAATAATCAATAAATCATCAATATCTAATTTATTTAAAATAATTGGTATTTCAACATCTAATTCCTCTATGGCTTTAGCATAACCTTTTACATCTCTTCTATGACCATATAAGGTATCAAAATCATTTAGGTTAAGAAAGCAAAGTCCATTAAAGTTTTTTTCCATTATGTCAATTAATTTATTAACTCCTTCTTGATTACTTCCAGATTTTATAATTTTAGTAATACCATAGCCATCATAAATATCATGAATTTTTCCAATAGAAATTACTTGCAAATCGTTGTTTTTTAGAATATCTAAGACACTTTTATTAGGTGGAGTTAAAGTAAAATAACGATAATTATTAGTTAAAGTATAATTGCCACTTTCTCCAGTAAAAGGACGAGCAATAACTCTTCCTACTTTCCATTCTTCGCGTTTAGTTATTTCTCTTACAATTTCAGCATATTGATATAAAACATTTATTGGAATAACCTCTTCATGAGCAGCAATTTCTAAATTAGAATCAGCTGTTGTATAAATAATTAAAGAACCAGTTTCACGGTGTCTATCACCTAATTTATTAATGATACTAATAGGGTCTCCAATAATATTTCCAATAATTCCTTTTTTAGTTTGATTGGCAATTGTTTCTAACATTTCTCTTGGAAAGGCTGTTTCATCAAAAGCTTTATATGATGTATTATTTTCAATTCCCATTAGTTCATAATGTCCAGAAAGAGAATCTTTTCCTTTATTTTTAGGTCTTGCAATTGTATAGTAAGCTTCACTTTCTTTATTATTCATAGTAAGCGTATTTATAAATCCTAATTTTTCAAGATTAGGAATAAAAAGTTCATATTGTTTAACAATATTACCTAAAGTATTAGCATCTTTATCATTATAAGAACTAGCATCTATTGCTCCCCCTACTCCCAATGAATCAAGTACAATTAAAAATATTCTTTTAAATTTCATCTTTATTCCTCTTTTCTAAGATTATACTTTTCATAATCTTCTTTTATTTTATTATTGACAATATGTGTATAGATACTAGTTGTTGATATATCTGAGTGTCCAAGCAATTCTTGAATACTTTTGAGGTCTGCTCCATTGTTTAATAAATCGGTTGCAAAAGTATGTCTTAAAGTATGTGGAGTTGCATGAGTTTTGATGTTTTTTTCTTCCAAGATTTTTTTTAAAATCAAATTAAATCCTTGTCTACTTATACCCTTGCCATGATTATTTAAAAATAATTTATCGGTATTGCCATTTTTCGTTTTTAATAGAGAACTTCTTCTTTCCAAATAATTGATAATAGCTTCTTTCGCATAAGGATTAAGTGGAACAATTCGTTCTTTACTTCCTTTTCCTTCAACGAGAATAATATCATTTTCAAGATCAACACTGTAAACATTTAAATTAACAAGTTCCGATACTCGAAGACCAGCTCCATACATAAGTTCAAGCATTGCTTTGTCACGATATTTAAAAGTATTAGTTAAATCAACGTCTAAAATTTCATCAACTTCTGAATCGTTTAAAACAGTAGGTAAATATTTTTCAATTTTAATGTTCATGATATTTTCAGTTACATCTTTACTGAGATGCCCCATTTTAATTGAATATTTATGCAATTCTCTAATAGTTGTTAAATGTCTTGATACTGTTTTAGTAGCTAAATCTTTTTCTCGTAATTCTTTTAAGTATTCGTAGATAGTTTTTTCTTTAACTGAATCTAAATCTGTGATATTTTTTCTTTTTAAAAAAGCAAGATAACTTTTTAAATCTTTTTTATAATTATAAATCGTATTTGAAGATAATTTTTTTTCTAGTCCTATATAGCTTAGATAATCTTTGATTTCATCTTCTATATTACTAAATTTATTTTTATCGTCTTTCATAAATATCACTATTTAAGTATAACATAGTTTTATTAATCTAACAATTCCCTTTTTACTAATAAAAATTAATTATTTTAGAGTACTGCTTTTTATTTAATTAAATACGTGATAAAATATAGTTAATTATAAATTAGTGAAAGGAGTTTCCTATGGATAAACCATTAGCTATTGAATTAAGACCAAATTCTTTAACAGAATGCTTAGGGCAAAAACATTTAATTGGAAAAAATAAAGTCTTATCAAATTTAGTTGAAGCTAAAAAGCTTTTTTCAATGATATTATATGGTAAACCAGGAATTGGAAAAACAAGTATAGCAATCAGTTTAGTTAAAGATTTAGGTGTTAGATATCGTATGCTTAATGCAACGATAAACGATAAACATGATTTTCAAGTTGTGTTTGAAGAAGCTAAAGTCTATGATGGAATAGTTTTAATTTTAGATGAAATTCATCGCTTAAATAAAGATAAACAAGATTTACTATTACCACAGATTGAAAGTGGTTTAATAACTTTAATTGGTATGACAACCTCTAATCCTTTTCATAGTATTAATCCAGCAATTAGAAGTAGATGTCATCTTTTTGAATTAAAGCCTTTATCGGAAGATGATATCAAAGAAGGAATCAATAAAGCTATAAAAAAAGATGTTTTAAAGGATATAAAAATTGATAAAGAAAGTATTAATTATATAGCTAATGTTTCTGGAAGTGATTTAAGATATGCCTATAATTTACTAGAACTTGCTTACTATTCTTCTAGCACTCATGAAATAACTCAAGATTTTCTAAAAAGTATCGATAATAAACATAATTTCTTTCATGATAAAAATGAAGATGGTTATTATGATGTTTTAAGTGCTTTTCAAAAATCAATTCGTGGAAGTGACGTTAATGCTAGTTTACATTATCTAGGTCGCATGTTAAAAGCTGAAGATTTAGATAGTATTTTTAGAAGATTAACGGTAATTTGTTATGAAGATATTGGTCTTGCTAATCCTAGTATGGGTCCAAAGGTCATGGCTGCAATAAACGCTGCAGAAAGAGTTGGGCTACCAGAAGCTATTATTCCCCTTTCTGATGTTGTAATTGAACTTGCTTTATCACCTAAATCAAATTCGGGAGTTTTAGCAATAAATAAAGCTTTAGATGATATAGAAACAGGTAGATGTGGCAATCCTCCTAATCATATCAAAACTAATTCAAAAGATTATAAATATCCTCATGATTATCCTAATGCCTTCGTTAAACAACAATATCTGCCTGATAATATTAAAAATAAAAAATACTATATTCCAAAAGAAACTAGTAACTATGAAAGAACTTTAAAACAAGTAGATGAAAAATTAGAAAAACTTTTTAAAGATAAAGACTCTGACTAATCAGGGCCTTTTTTAAATAACAACTTTCTTTTTAGAAAAGATTCTCGTTAAAAACTGTAAAAATCTTTTTAATATATCGTATGAATAGAATGAAAAAACAATTAATAAGAAAGTAATTAAAGCAATTTGTAAATTCATACTTTGAATATCAAAGAAAGAATATTGGAAGAAAATTCCATACAAAAATCCTATAAGTAAAATCATAAATAAAGATGTTCTTAAAACATTGAAAGGTCTTGAAACATTATATAAATGTATAAATCCTGTTGTACCAGTTATTAAGACAGCTAATGAATTAACTATTTCTTCTGGAAGATTAAAAGCATTTTTAAATAAAACAATAATTACAATGTTTAAGAAAACGGTAATGCCGGCTGGAATACTATTTTTAAATATTTTTAAGATAAAGTTTCCAGATACAATATTAGTATTAGGCTCTAGTGCTAAAATAAATGAAGGAATTCCAATCGTACAAGTTGTAATTAGGGTAAGTTGAATTGGAATAAAGAAATATTCAGAACGAGTAAATAAACAAGTTAAGATAAGCATAATTGTATAGATAGTTTTAACTAATAGAAGTGAGGCACTTCGTTCAATATTATTTATGGTTCTTCGTCCTTCAGCAACAATTTTAGGCATTGAAGCAAAGTTATTGTCTAAAAGTACTATTTGACTTACAGCTCTTGCAGCATCACTTCCACTTGCCATAGCAACAGAACAATCAGCTTCTT
>CANRJE010000081.1 GCA_947630865.1 uncultured Bacilli bacterium
ATTTGTTAGAACAAAATGAAGAATTAAAAGCAACATATGATTTATATCAAAGTATATTATATTCTTTACAAAGAAAAGATTATAAATTACTTGAAAATATAATAAATAAGGAATATCAAAATATTTCTGAATATATGATAACTTCTTTAAATACTTTAAAAGAATTTAGTTGTTATATTAAAAATACACTAGAACTACCTTATAGTAATGGTGTAATGGAAAGAAATAATAATACTTGTAAATTAATTAAAAGAATTGCTTATGGGTATAGAAATTTTAATAATTTTAAGGCTAAAATTTTGATTATTACCAATATTTTTAGAAAATCTAAAAAAGTGATGAATTTTACTTCATCACCCCTTAATGTTTAAGAACCGTACAATGTACTAGTTTTTTTGTATAAAAATAATTTTAACTATCATAATATTAATGAAGGTCAAATAGACTTATTAGTAGGTGAAATGTGATACGTTTTTTTCTCTTCTTAATAGGATTTGGCTTTGCTATAATAGGATTTATGTATATAATCTTATACTTAAACTATTTAACGATTGGATATACATTTTTAGAATATTTAAGTTTTATAATTAAAAGATTTGAATGTATACTTGCAATAATAGGATTAATTTTAATAATGATTGCGATATTCAAAAAAGGAGATTAAATGATATACATATATGACATTTTATTAAATTTTAATAATGATTTTTATGAATTTTATGAATGGGAAAAGGGAGATTCTATCTATCACGTTAAACGGATACCTATATTTAAAGTAGATACAAAGCTAATAGAAGAAATATTAACTAAAAAAATAAAAATAGATGACCCAATTGTAACAACTATGTTAAACAAAACAGAAATTTTTGAATCTAAAAAAATTAAAACTTTAAAATATGCTGCTTTATTAACTGATTCTTATCGTGTAATTGGTATACTTTTAGATGACAACTTTAAAGTTAGTAAAGTAAGTGATTTACTTTTAGATGAAGCTCTTGATGCTATTGAGATATCTGAAAGGGGAGTTTTAAAAGAAATTACATATAATATAATAGGTAGCAAAAAAGAAAATAATTTTTTAACAAGAAATGAGATTAGAATAAAAAAATGTATACTTACAGAAATTAAAAATGCTTATAAAGAAAAAGATAATTTAAAATTAGAATATTTATATTTTGAATTTTTTGATAAAATATCTTCAAATATAGATGAAATATACGAAAAACTAATGAATTCTTTATCGAATGAAATAAGTGAAAAACATATTAAATTATATGGCTTGATAAGACTTGCAAATGGTAAAAATAAGCTATCAAATTTGACAAATTAAGTTATATTTGCTAGAATATTAAGACGTCACTTAAGAGAGGTGGGATTTATGTTTTTTTCTATAATGCAAGCAGAAAGTCTTTGTGACAGTGATCCATCCCTGATTTTCCCTTTGATTAAAGAGGGTGAAGAGGATATAATTAATAAAATAATTAGTAAAGATGGATTTGATTTTAATTTAGAAGATGAAGAGGGAAATAATATAGTTATGTATTTACTTAAAACTAAAAAATACAATTTAGTTTTAAAATACATTGATAAGGTTGATATAAATCATCAAAATAAAGATGGAGATACACTAGCTCATATATTAGTTGGACTTAATTATTTAAATGTTAAAGAAATAATTGAATATGTTTTTAATAATAAAAACTTTATTCCTAATATTAAAAATAATCAAGGAGAAACAATTCTTGATAAGTCTATTAAAAATAATTATTTATATACAACTATGAAAGTACTTGAAGATAGAAGATTTAATTCTATTGATGTTTATTCTTTTAAACATTTATATGAAGCTTATATAAAAAATAGTGATTATGGTAAATATTCTAAATTATATAATTTAGAAGCAATTCTTGATAATTTAGAAAGAAAAAAACTTATGCCAAGAATGAAAAGACTTCTTAATTTAATAAATAGAAATAAAGAAATTATTAAAGATGAATTTGATAAATCTAAGACTAATGAGTTAGAAAATATTATTAACCTAGTTATAATGGATGCCATTAATTAATAGTTTACTGATGTAAACTATTTTTTGGTATAAAAGAACCAAAACTTTCCATATTATAAGTGGAGGGATAATATGAAAAAAATAATGTTAGCTTTAATAGTTTTTGTTCTTTTATTAACTGGTTGTGATAATGAACTTATGAATACACCAACTAAAAGAGTTGAAACGATGCTTAATAATTATGTTACATTAAATCAAGATGTTTTAGATGATTTAGATGAGACTCTTTTAAGTGAAACAGTAATGACAACTGAACAAAAGGATAAATATCGTGATATTTTAAAAAAACAATATCAAAATCTATCTTATGAAATAAAAGATGAAACTATTGATGGAAACAATGCAACTGTTGAAGTAGAAATTGAAGTTTACGATTATAAAAAAATTGTTGATGATGCTGAACTTTATTTAAATGAAAATGCTAAAGAATTTCTTGGAGAAGATGGTAAAACTAGTGATATAACGAAATTCAACGATTATAAACTAGAACAATTAGAAGGAGCCAAGGATAAAGTAAAATATACTTTAAATTTAACACTTAAAAAAGTTGATGGTAAATGGACTCTTGATGATTTAACTGATACTGAGATTAGTAAAATTCATGGTTTATATACTTATTAAGATAACTTGTTATAGCTTATTAAACAAGTTATTTTTTATTTTTGAATATTGTGATAAAATAAGAATATATTATTGTATTAGAGGTTTTTATGTTTAAATTTAATAAAAAAGAATTAAAAGAAGAAATAGAAATTAAAAAAATAACTTTAAAACAAGAAAAATTCTTTTATGAAAAAGGTAAAAAAGTAAAAGAAAATGAAATAGAAGAATATGATAGTTTAGCCTTTTCCATTAGTGCTAAAGATAAAAGTAAAGAATATGGTATTTCTTTTATAATAGATTATCCTGAAAAGTTATTAAAGTTACCTTTAAATAAAAAAATAAATATTAATGAGTATATTAATAAGTCAGATGCATATTGGAATTTAGGAATAGAAAAAAATTATGAAGAAATAGAGTTTCAAGATATTAATTTTTATATGACAAGATATAATGATAAAGATTTTATATTTGAAATAATAGTTAATTATGAATATCAATATTTTAAATCATTAGAAACTGTTAATTACAGCATGGAAATTAAATTTAATTTTAATTATGACAATTATATAGTAGAAAAAGAAAAAAATTCTTAAAAATACTTGCATTATTTGTAAAAAAAGGTTATATTATTAGTGCTTACTAATTCTTTGTTTAGGTTACCTCTGGACCTTTACAATGAATTAGCGAATATATTATAAAGGAGGAAATTATGGCTTTAACAAAAGAAAAGAAAACTGAAATTGTTAACAATTTTAGAAGAGATGAACATGATACTGGTTCTGTTGAAGTACAAGTTGCTATTTTAACAAATGAAATTAATGCTTTAACTGAACATTTGAAAGTTCATATTCACGATCATCATTCTAGACGTGGTTTGCTTAAGAAAGTTGGACAAAGAAAGAGCTTATTAAATTATTTAGCTAAAAAAGATGTTCAAAGATATCGTGAGTTAATTAAAAAATTAGGATTAAGAAAGTAGACACTTGTTTTTTAGTGTCTTTATTTTTGGATTGGAGTTGTTATGAAAAAAATATTTGAAAAAGATTTTTATGGTAAAAAAATTATTGTTGAAGTAGGGGAATTAGCTAAACAAGCAAATGGTGCAGTTTTGGTTAGATTTAATGATACTGTTGTTTTATCAACTGTTTGTGTTTCAGAAAATGTTAATTTATTATCCGATTTTTTCCCATTAATGGTTGTTTATCAAGAAAAATTATATTCTGTAGGTAAGATTCCTGGAGGATTTATAAAAAGAGAAGGAAGACCAACAGAAGCAGCAACACTTGCAGCACGTATGATTGATAGACCAATGCGACCTTTATTTCCAGAGGATTTTCGAAATGAAGTTCAAATTGTTAATACGGTTTTATCAGTAGACCCTGATTCACCACCTGAAATGCCAGCTATGTTTGGTTCAAGTCTTGCAACTTGTATTTCTAAAGTTCCATTTGATGGTCCAATTGCAGGAGTTAAAGTAGGAAGAGTTGATGGTAAATTTATTATTAATCCAACAGTTGAAGAGGATTTAAAATCAGATATTGATTTAACAGTAGCTGGTACAATTGATGCTATCAATATGGTTGAGGCTGGAAGTAAGGAAGTATCAGAAAGTGACATGTTAGATGCTTAAATGTTTGAACATGAAGAAATTAAAGAATTATGTAGTTTTGAAGCTGATATCATCAAAGAAATTGGTGAAGAAAAGATGGAATATCCAAAACTTTTAATAAGCGATGAATTAAGAGAAGAAGTTGATAATTTAATAAGAAAAGATTTGGATAAAGCTTTAAGAATTATGGACAAACTTGAAAAATATGCAGCTATTGATAAAATAAAAGAGGACTTAGTAGAAAAATATACAGAGGAAAATAAAGATTTAGAAACAGATGAATTAGAAGAATTAAAAGTTAAAGTTATAAGAATCTTTGAAGCAATTGAATATGAATTATTTAGAAATATTACGGTTTTAGAACATACAAGAGCTGATGGTAGAAAGATGACTGAGATTCGTCCTATTTCAACGGATATTGATTTACTTCCAAGAACACACGGTAGTGCATTATTTACAAGAGGACAAACGCAAAGTTTATCTGTTACAACTTTAGGAGCACTTGGTGAACATCAGATTTTAGATGGTTTAGATATTGAGACTGAAAAAAGGTTTATGTTGCATTATAATTTCCCTGCTTTTTCAGTAGGAGAAACAGGAAGATATGGAGCACCTGGAAGAAGAGAAATAGGTCATGGTGCTTTAGGAGAAAGGGCTTTAGCCCAAGTTATACCAGATGAAGATGCTTTCCCTTATACAATTAGAGTTGTTTCTGAAATTCTTGAAAGTAATGGTTCTTCAAGTCAAGCAAGTATCTGTGCTGGTTGTATGAGTTTAATGGCAGCTGGTGTTCCTATTAAAGCTCCTGTTGCAGGAATTGCTATGGGATTAATTACAGCAGGTGATGAATATACAATTTTAACGGATATTCAAGGTATGGAAGACCATTTAGGTGATATGGACTTTAAAGTTGCTGGTACAAGAGAAGGAATATGTGCTCTTCAAATGGATATAAAAATTAAAGGAGTTACTAAAGAAATTCTTGAAAAAGCTTTAAATCAAGCTCATGATGCTCGTATGGAAATTCTTGATAAGATGGAAGCAACAATAAAAGAGCCACGAAAAGAAGTTTCAAAATATGCACCTAAGACATTGACATTTATGATTAATCCTAATAAGATTAAAGATGTTATTGGTAAAGGTGGAGAGATGATTACGAAGATTATTCTTGAAGCAAGTAATGTTGATTCAGTTACAGATATTAATGCTGTAAAAGTTGACCTTGAAGATGATGGAAGAGTAATCATTTACCATACTGATAAAGAAATAATTGATAAAACTGCTGAAATGATTAAAGACATCGTAAGAGAAGCAGAAGTTGGAAAGATTTATAATGCTAAAGTTGTTAAAATTGAAGATTTTGGCTGCTTCGTTCAAATTTGGCCAGGTTGTGAAGGACTTGTTCATATATCTGCTCTTGCTCGTGAAAGAGTTAAAAAAGTTGAAGATGTTGTTAAATTAGGTGATGAAATTTTAGTTAAATGCCTAGGCTATGATAAAAAAGGACGTCTTAACTTTTCAAGAAAAGAAGCCTTAGGAGATAATAAAGAAATAGAAAAAAAAGAAAAAGAAGAGAAATAAGCAATTATTTCCTTTTTGCTGAATTAGCTCAGTTGGTAGAGCAATCCTCTCGTAA
>CANRJE010000082.1 GCA_947630865.1 uncultured Bacilli bacterium
TACTAATAATGGACATATTATATTTAATACTTGGTTTAATTGTTATTGTTAAAGGTTCTGATTTATTGGTTGATGGTGCTGTTAATTTAGCAAAAACTTTTAAAATTCCAACTTTAATTATAGGTCTTAGTGTTGTAGCAATAGCAACGGGTGTTCCAGAGATTGCTATTAGTATTTCTTCATCTTTAAAAGGTTCAAATGAAATATTACTTGGTAATTTATTAGGTTCAAATATGTTTAATATTTTGTTTATATTAGGACTTATTGCTCTTTTAAAACCTATTTTAGTAAAACGTGATATTGTTATGAAAAATTATTTGTTTGCTTTATTATCATGTTTTGTTTTGTTTGTAATTGCTTATGATGTTTATTTTGGTGATAGTTTAAATAATGTTATTACAAGAACAGAAGGTATTTTACTCCTTTGTTTTGCTGGTATTTTTACTTATTCTTTAATTCTTGGAGCACTTGATGAGAAACATTTAAAAACGGAAAAAAGAAAATTTAAGATAAATGATTTATTATATTTTATTTTAGGAGCTGCTTTGGTTGGAATATCAGCTGATGTTATTGTTACTAGTGCTATCAATATAAGCAACTGGTTTCATATAAGTGAGGGGTTAATTGCTCTTACAATTATTGCTATTGGTACGAATTTGCCTGAGTTAACTACATCAATTGTAGCTGTTAGAAAAGGAGAAATCGATATGGCAATTGGAAATTTAGTAGGAACGAATATTTATAATATTTTTCTTATTTTAGGACTTGCTGCAACAATTAAGCCTATTGTTATTGATCCTTTATCATTTATTGATATTATTATATTAGCTATTACTAGTACAATAGTTTATATATTTATTCAAAGAAAAAAAGATATTAATCGAGTAGAAGGAATTATCATGATTCTTTTATATGTTCTTTATGTTATTTATGTGGTGATAAGATGAATTATTATAATGAAGAAATAGGTGAAGTTTTAAAAAATTTAAAGACCAGTTTAAATGGAATAAGTCAAGAAGAAGCTAAAAGAAGATTGGAAAGATATGGATATAACTCTTTACCTAAAAAGAAACAAGATGGAATAATTAAAATATTTCTAAGAGAAATTATTAATCCTATTGTTTTAATATTATTAGTAACAGTAATTTTTTCTTTTTATAATCATGAATATTATGATGGAATTATCGTTCTTTTTATTGTTTTTTTAGATTTACTTATGGGAACTATTCAAGAGTATAGTGCTACTAAAAAAGCTATGAGTCTAGAAAATATTATTAAAGTTAATGTTAGAGTTTTAAGAGATAATAAAGAAATATTGCTTGATTCTAGTGAGTTAGTTATAGGAGATATTCTATATTTAGAATCTGGTAATAAAGTATCAGCTGATTTACGAGTTATTGATTCTTATAATTTAACAGTATCAGAATCAGTTTTAACAGGAGAAAGTTTAGCAGTATATAAAAAC
Organism: uncultured Bacilli bacterium; assembly: GCA_947630865.1. Taxonomy (GTDB): domain Bacteria; phylum Bacillota_I; class Bacilli_A; order RF39; family UBA660; genus RUG591. The sequence continues at coordinate 1,466 of CANRJE010000082.1, forward strand.
AATGAAGTAATTAAAGGAAAGGCTTTAATTGCTGATAGAAGTAATATGGTTTATGCAGGTTCAATTGTTTTAACAGGAAGAGCTACTTGTGTTGTTACTAAAACAGGTATTGAAACAGAACTTGGTAGCATTGCTAAAACTGTTACAGAAACGAAAGAAGAGAAGTCACCTTTAACAATTAGAATTCAAAAATTCTCGAAACAAATTAGTGTAATTGTTTTAATTTTAGCTATTCTTTTAACAGCTTTATTAGTTTTTAAAGGTAATAAAATAGATGAAGTTTTTATGTCGGTTGTTGCTCTTACAATTTCAGCTTTACCAGAAGGATTACCACTTGCACTTACTATGGCTTTAACGATTGCATCAACTAGAATGTTAAGAGAAAACGTTATTGTTAAAAAATTAAATTCCGTTGAATCTCTTGGTAGTTGTACTTTAATCGCGAGTGATAAAACGGGTACTTTAACAGTTAATGAACAAACAGCTAAGGTAATATTACTTCCTAATAATAAAAATTTTGAAGTAACGGGAAGTGGTTATAATTTAAATGGAAAAGTTATTATAAATGATGAAAAAGATAGAGATAATATTTTAAAAATAATTAAATATGGTTTAATAAATAATGAAGCTAGTTTAGAAATAAATGACGATAATGTTTATTATCAAGGAGACTCAATTGATGTTGCTTTTTTAACTCTTGCTGGAAAGATGCAAGTTAAAGATAATGATATTGAAATAATTGATGAAATTCCTTATGAATCTATCAATAAATATTCAGCAGTTTTTTATAAAGTTAAACATGATAAAAATATTTATGTAACTGTAAAAGGTTCATTTGAAAAAATAATAGAATTTTCTAAAACTATGCAAGTTGATGATAAAAAAGAAAAAATTGATTTAAAACTTTTAAAAAGTCAAAATGAAATGCTAGCTAAAGATGGATATCGTGTTATTGCAATTGCAAGTGGAATAGTTAACTATCATGAAGGAAATAAAGAAGATATAATTAAAAATTTAAATTTTCAAGGATTAGTTGGTTTTATTGATCCAATTAGAGATGATTGTCTAGAGGCTATTCATGAGTCTTTAAATGCAAAAGTTAAAGTTTTAATGATAACAGGAGACCATCCTTTAACAGCTTTTAAAATTGCTAAGGATTTAGATATTGCTAAAGAAAAAAGTGAAGTTGTAACAGGTTTTGAAATTGAAAAGAGTTTAAAAGAGGGAAAAGTTTATTTTGATGAATTTATAAAAGATAAAAAGGTTTTTGCCCGAGTTACACCTATTCAGAAATTAGAAATTGTTAATTCTTTTAAAAGACAAGGTGAGTTTGTTGCTGTTACTGGTGATGGTGTAAATGATGCTCCAGCCTTAAAAGCTTCTAATATTGGTATTTCAATGGGGACTGGCACCGATGTTAGTTTAGAAACAGCTAAAATGATTTTAACAGATGATAAATTTTCATCGATTGTAAAAGGTATAGTTGAAGGAAGATGTGCTTATAGTAATATAAGAAAAATAATTTATTTATTGATATCTTGTGGTTTAGCTGAAGTATTATTCTTTGTTCTTTCAATTATTTTTGATTTACCAATGCCACTTATTGCTATTCAACTACTTTGGCTAAATGTTGTAACTGATGGACTTCAAGATATGGCTTTATCTTTTGAAAATAAAGAAGATGATATTATGAATAATCCTCCACGAAGTCCAAGTGAAAATATTTTTGATGAAGTTTTGATTAAAGAAGTATTATTATCAGGTTTAACAATAGGAATCCTTGTTTTTCTAGTTTGGATTTATCTACTTAAAGTTTTAAATTTTAATGTTAATGTAGCAAGAGGTTATATTATGGCTTTAATGGTTTTTATTCAAAATATGCATGTTTTAAATTGTCGAAGTGAAACTAAATCAATTTTTAGTAAAAGAAAAACGAATAAATTTGTAATCTTTAGTATTGTATCTGCTATTATTTTACAAATCATTATTATGGAAATTCCTTTTTTAAGTCATCTATTTGCAACTGAAGCAATTCCTTTTTGGCATTTAATAATTCTCTTTATTATTTCTTTAACAATTATTTTTGTTATGGAATTGTATAAATTATTTAAGTATAAGGAATAAAAAAATTATACACAATTTGGTGGAAAAAATAACTTGACTATCAAAAAAAGTTTAGTATTTTTATTAAGAATAGTTTTCTTTGAATAAATCTTTTATATGTTTATAGTGTCTTATAGTTGTTATAAAAATATTTATAGCAGAACTTATTAAAAGGGAATAAAGACCGATATTGGGGATAAAACTTAAAAGAAATAAGGAAATAGTTTTAAAGATAATTCCTATAAAATTATCATACATTACAAGTTTAGCTCGATTTGTTGCTTGAAGGAAAGAGGCAAGTGGAGCTTCAATATAAAATAATATAAAAACAAAAGCAATATTTCTTATATATTCTGTTCCATGAACGGTTTTATATAAAAAATTTAAAAAGAAAGTTGGAAACATTATAATAATAATTGTAGCAGGAACTCCTATTAAAAGTGAAAAGAAAAGAGCTTGTTTTAATTTTTTCTTTATATATTTATAATTATTTTTTGCATATTCTCTTGAGATAACTGGAAGTAAAGCATTGCTAATTGCATTTGTAAAAAAGCCTGGTAATAAAAGAATTGGCATGACAAAGCCATTGATAACACCATATTGTTCGACTATATAATTAGTTGTATAGCCATTTAAACATAAAACATAAGTTAAAATAATGGGTTCAAAAAAATAAGAGATAGTTCCAATTATTCTAGTAGCAGTTGTTGGAAGAGCTGTTTCTAAAACATTAACTGAACTTCTAAAATTTGGTTTTAAATCTCTTTTTTCAATTTTAAATTTTTTAGGAAGAAAGAAAATTAAAACAATGCTTGATACTAACTCTGAAACAACATTTATTAAAATTAAACTGGTAGTTGTAAAAACTAAGCCATATTGTAAAAAATGAGGAAGAATTAAAATCATAAAAAGAAGTCTTACTATTTGTTCTGATAAATTACTAACAACGTGAGGAACCATTTTTTCTTTGCCAAAAAAGAAACCTCTTAAGATACTTGAAAGGCTATCAAAAGGGAGAACTAAACTAATTGCTAAAATTGGATAAAAAGCATTTTCATTTTTTAAAAGATTAAATGCTATAAAATGACTTGTAAAGATTAAAAAAATAGTAAGGATAATATTTATAAATAATGAGATTGGAAGTATAGAAAAGAGAATTTTTTTACTGCTATCTTTATTTTCACTTACAACTTTGGAAATTCCTGTTGCAAAACCTAGTTGACTAATTGCCATCATTAAAGAGAAAGTTGGCATGACTAACATGTAAAGACTTATTACTTCAAGAGATGAGTTTCTAGTCATGATAACTCTAATTAAAATACCTAGTAATTTAGTTAATAAACCACCTATCATTAATATAATTGTACTTTTAACAAATGTTTCTTTTTTCATATTAAAATATATGTAAAATTGAAAAAAATAATATATATTTTTAGATTAGTATGTTATACTTTAATGTAGGGATGTGAAAAGATGAAAATATTTGAAGTTATAATTTTAGGAATTGTTCAAGGAATTGCGGAGTTTTTACCGATTTCGTCAAGTGCCCATTTAATAATATTTAGAGATATTTTTGGAATAGGTGCTTTTATAACAGGAGAGTATGAAATGAGTTTTGATATTGCTCTTCATTTTGGAACACTTTTAGCTATCTTGGTTTATTTCTTTAAGGACTTTTTCAAGATGATAAAAGATGGATTTACAAAAGGAGTTAAAACAACTGATGGTAAAATTCTTTGGTATATTGTGGTTGCAACTATTCCTGCTGCTATTGTTGGAGTTTTGTTTGAAGAAAAGGTTGATGAACTTTTTAGAAGTAATTATATATTAATATGTTTATGCTTAGCAATTATGGGTGTAATTATTTATTTATGTGATAAAAAAAGTAAACAAACAAAAACATTTAAAGAAATGAAATTAAGTGATGCAATTATTATAGGTTGTAGCCAAGTATGTGCTTTAATTCCAGGTTTTTCAAGAAGTGGTACAACAATTGCAGCTAGTCGAGTTTTGAAAATGAAAAGAGAAGATGCAGCAAGATTTTCTTTCTTTCTATCCGCACCAGTTGTTGCTGGGGCTGTAGCTATAAAAGTTTTAAAGGGAGAAATGTTAGCTCTTATAACTTATAATCCAACCGTTTTTGTCTTAGGTGTTCTTGTTTCTTTTTTTTCAGGACTTTTATG
>CANRJE010000083.1 GCA_947630865.1 uncultured Bacilli bacterium
CAGTAGCACCAGTTGCTCCAGTTACACCGGTTGTGCCAACGCCAGAAGTTGTACCTCCAGTAATGCCAGTTACTCCAGTTGTACCAGTTGCTCCAGAGCCAGTAGCACCTAGTCCTTCAGTAGCACCAGCAACACCTGCTGTTCCTGCTCAAGAAGTTCCAGCACCAAGTGTTGAAGCTGCACCTGGACCAGTAATTTATGGTGGAGCTGATCCAACAGTTGGAACTAATGTTACACCTCAAGCACCAAGTGTTAAGGAAGATATTGAATCATTATAAATAAAACATAAGAAAGGAATGATAGACCATGAATATTGTTGATATTATAATAATAATTTTTATATTAATATCAGGAGTAATAGGAGCCAAAAGAGGTTTCTTTAAAGAAGCAGTTCTCTTTATTGGTTTGGTAATGGTCTTTTATCTTGCTTATAAATTAAAAGATCCATTAGGTGAATTTTTAATTTTAAAAATGCCTTTCTTTGATTTTCCTAATTTATTTAAAGGTGTTGTTACTTTGAATATTTTAGTTTATCAATTGGTAACCTTTGTTGTAATTTTAGCTATTTTATTAATTATCTTTAATTTACTTGTATCAGTTACTGGTTTATTTGAAAAAATTCTAAAAGCAACTATCATTTTAGGAATTCCATCAAAGATATTAGGTTTTCTTTTGGGATTATTAGAAGGATATGTAATTACTTTCGTAGTTTTATTCTTCCTAACGCAACCAGCCTTTAGCTTTAATATTTTTATGGAAAGTAAATTTGGAAATGAAATTTTGACTTCTTCTCCAATTCTTTCTAATATTACAAATGATACAGTTGAAGTAATTAATAATGTTTATAAATTAAAAGATGAAAAAGATGTAAATGTTTTAAATTCTAAGATATTAGATATGATGTTAGATAAAGATATAGTTAGTTATGATACAGTTAAAAAAATATCAGATAGTAAAAAGTTAAAATTTGATGGATTAGAAGCAGTACTTGATAAATATAAGGAGAAAAATGATTAAATACTTAGAAAAAGATTTTGATAAAGAAATTAAAGATAAAAAAATACTTGTAGATTTTTATGCTGATTGGTGTGGACCTTGTAAGATGTTAAACGAAGTATTTTTGGAAGTTGAAAATAAAATAAAAATTGATATATTAAAAGTTAATGTTGATAATTTTCCAGAGATTGCTGAAAAGTATAATGTTTTTAGTATTCCAACCCTTTATATATTTGATAAATCTAATATTTTAAAAAGTCATACAGGTTTTTTAAATCCTGGTGAATTACTTGAATTTTTAAAAGAAGACGATTAAGGTTTTCTTTTTTTATAAGCAAATTAAAAATAATCAAGATAAATAGTTATTTTTTTTATTCAATAAAATATAATTAAGTGAATGGAGGAAATAATGGAAACACTTAAAGTAAGTAGTAAGTCGAGTCCAAGTAGTGTAGCTGGTGCTTTAGCTAATGTTTTTAAAGATAAAAATAGTGTTGAAATACAAGCTGTTGGAGCTGGTGCTATAAATCAAGCAATTAAAGCTATTGCTATTGCTAGAGGCTTTGTTGCTCCAAGTGGAAAAAATTTAGTTTGTACCCCAGCATTTCAAGATATTTCGATTGAAGGGGAAGAAAGAACTGCTATAAAATTGATTGTTGAGACTAAATAGTCTCTTTTTTTAATCAAAAAAAAGAAGCCTAGCTTCTTTATAGTGTATAAGTATCATCTAAACAACTTATTGCAAGAACACAATTTAAGTTGATAGTAAAGAAATTATTAGTTGAAACATAAGGAATTAGTGGATTATCTGTTTCAGGATTTGGTGCTAGAATTTCGAAGGTTGCACAGTTTTTATCAACTTTAGAAATTTTAAAAACTGTACTTTCTCCTATGGTTCCGTTTAAGTTATAAGGCATAGTCCAAAGATTTCCAGTAGAGCAACTATATAAATTGATTGGTCTTGTATTGAAAATCAAACCATTATTGATACTTGGTCCAAGACATGGTCTATCACATCCAGTTGTATCAATGTTGGTATTATCAGCACATTTTTGAAGTTCTAAAATAAAATCTAATATTTTACTTATACTTGTTTCATTACACCCTTTATTAACATTAAGCATTTTTTCCATAATTCTCCTTTCTTAAACGTTATTAACGATTGTATCTGGTAAACATCTAATAGCACATACGCAGTCTAAGTTGATAGTTGCATAAGTATTAGTATTTATGTAAGTTGTTACACCTTCAGCACTTGTTGTTTCTTCAAGTAAAAGAACTCCAACACTATCATCGGATACACTTTCAACTCTAAATACATTTGTTGTAGCTAGAACTCCTTCTTGATTTGTATAATTTAGAGTAACTGGGGTATTGTCACGTTTATATAACATAATAGGTCTTGTATTAAAACATAGAACAGTTGTATTTAATCCTAGAAAAGGTTTTGTACAAGTATTATCTTGACATTCTGTTTTATCTGCATTATTTTGAAGAATTTTAATAACATTTAAAATATTTGCTAAACAATTATCTAGACTATTATTCATAAAATCACTCCTTTATCTTATCTAATATAAATTATGAAAGTATTAGAAAAAGGTGTCGTACTAATACCTAGATTACTAGCGTTAAAAAGTGTCAAATAAAAAATAATTTATAAAAAATAATAAATTTTGTCGATTTATTAGAAAAAAATGTGTTATACTTTAGATGATAAGAATAGGGAGGATATAATGAAGTGTGTAAAGATTAAAGGTCCTAAAGATATGCAAATTGCAACTATAAAAAAACCAATATCAATAGATGGTTCAGTAGTTGTTAGAGTTAAAGCTTGTGGAATATGTGGTTCTGATTTACATTATTTTGAAATGGGTCAACCTTTGGAACTTATTATGGGACATGAATTTTCTGGGGTAGTAGTAGATCCAGGAAGTAGAAAAGATTTAAAGATTGGAGATAGAGTAACGGGACTTCCAATTTCACCATGTGGTGAATGTGAGGCTTGTAAAAGTGGTAATCCTCAATATTGTCCTAATACTTGGACTAATGCTGTTGGTCTTGCTTTAACTAATTCTGGAGGTTATGCAGAATATTTAAGTTGTAGAGCTGATATGGTAAGAAAACTACCTGATAAAGTAACATTTTATGGAGCAACTCTTGTTGAACCTTCAGCTGTTTCTCTTCATGCAGTAAATCTTGCTGATGTTAAAGTTGGAGACAATGTTTTAATTATTGGTGGAGGAATCATTGGCTTAATGGCAGCTGAATTTGCAAAACTTAATGGGGCTAGTTATATTGCTTTAATGGAAACCAATATGAAGCGTGGTAAAAAAGCTTTAAAATATGGTAAAGTAAATGAAATATTTAATGCAACGGATAAAGATGTTGTAAATAAGGCTTTAAAGAAATCAAAAGGTGGTTTTGACAAAGTAATTGAATGCTGTGGTAATCAATATGCAGTATCAGAAGCAATTGGAACTGCAAGACCAGGAGGAACAATTGTTTTAGTAGGAGTATCTATGCAAAATATAAGTATTCCAATGGTTGGAACTGTTATGAAAGAAGTTACAATGCAAGGAGCTATTGCTTATACAGAAAAAGAATTTGATGATTGTATCATGTTGATTGAAAAGAAAATTATTGATGTTGAAAAATATATTGATGCGAAAATTGGACTTGAAAAAGTAAATGATGCTTGTCATGAATTAACAAGTGGTGGAACTGATAAGATAAAGATTGTTATTAAACCTTAAAAGTAAACTCGTGGTTTGCTATAAAAATTTACATGTTAAATCTTGTAAATAAAAATAAAAAAAATGACAATTTAGAAATGTTTGGTTGAAAATAAAAAATAACTATGATATTATGAATATATAGTATAGATAGAGAGAAGTAAAAAGTTAAGTTAACTTGATGATTGAAACTTAAAATCTATTTGAGGAAGGAGAAAAATAAAAATGGAAAATAATAATTCCAAACAAGTGCTATTTTCTATAATAGGAGTAGCAGTACTAGTAGTAGCTGTTGTTGGTGTTTCATTTGCATTCTTTACGTATTCAAGAACAGGAACAACTAATAACGTTATTACAACCGGTAAAATCGTCTTTAACTTTGGTGGTGAAGCTGGAGATGATGGTAGTAAGATAGATCCGGATAGTGGTGATAGAGTTCCAGGAAACCTTGTAACAGGAAACTCTGAACCAACAGATGATGGGCAAGCATCGAATCCAGAAAATCCAGAGAAAATTCCTGAATTTGGATTTGAGGTTGGAGGAACAATTCCTGATAACATCGGAGCAATTGATTTCAAAGTTTATGTAGTAGAAGGAGATTTACCTAAAGATGAAGAAGGAACAACTAAGAAAAAACCAGGTGGAACAGAATATACAGAAGAAGATCGTATGAGCTATGAATTTGTTAGACTTTTTGTTCAATCTGATAGTAAATTTACTGTAAATGCTGAAGATATTGATTCAACAATAGAAAAGGCTTATCAACAAAATGGAAATCATAAAATTACGGATTTAAGTAGTGGTGGAAAGAACTTAATTGCATCAGGAACTTTACAAAACGATAATACGGAACATACTTATGCTTATAAATTAAGAATGTGGGTAAGTGATTCTATTACCGTATCAGATACTGATTTTGAAGCTAAATACCGTGCTAGTTCAACTGGTAAAGGCGTATTACCAGCAGGTAAGAGTGCTGAAGAAGATACAAGAAAAGTTTATAGTGATTTATTCTATTCAGTAAAGATTAGAATTGAAGCTAATGACCAAGTTGGTATAGGTGGATAAAAGAAGGAGGATATGAAATATGAATAATGAAAATTCGTCAAAACAAGTATTACTTTCAGTTATCGGAATTGCTATTTTAGTAATTGCTGTAGTTGGAGTATCATTTGCCTTCTTTAATTATTCAAAAGAAGGTCAATACAGTAACGTTGTAACAACTGGTAGTGTATTCTTTAATTTTACAGATGGTGAAGCTATTGTTTTAGAAAATCAATTCCCAGTAGCAGACGCAACAGGAGAAGCTTACAATAAGGCAGAAGGTGCTAAAGATGTATTAGCCTTCGATGTTGTTGGATGGGATACATCAAGTAAAGGAATCGATTATACTATTTATGGTGTAAAAGGTGATATTCCTGATAAAACAAAAGATGGTTTAAGTAGTGAAACTGTTTATACAGAAGGAAATAGATTAGCAGATCAAGATATTAAACTTCAATTAAAAGTATTAGATGATGCTAGTACAACTGTTACTAATAATTATGCAACATCTAAGACTGTAAAAGAAGGAGTTTCTGGTGGAGTTTTAGGAACATCAACAACTGATGGTTGCAAACTTGCAACAGGAAAAATTCCAGGTGAAACTGATGAAGATGGAAAGAAAACAGTAAAATTTGAACTTCGTATGTGGATAAGCGATGAAAAAGTTTTAGTTGTTGGTGATGATGAAGTTGGAGATGAAAAAGCTAAACCTGAAAATAGCACGAAGAGTGTATACGGAGAAACAGAATTTGCTACTAAATTCTATTCATTAAAAATCTTAATTGATGCTAAAACAGCAACGGGTGCTTAAAAAAACTAACTTAGAGAAATCTAAGTTTTTTTTGTAAACTTTAAATAAAGTTATAAATATTATATTGAAAATTGCAGTAAAAAAGAGTAAATTAAATTAAAAAGGCAAACTTTATGAATAAAAGGAAAAAAAATATTCATAAAGTTTTTTT
>CANRJE010000084.1 GCA_947630865.1 uncultured Bacilli bacterium
CAATATGGACAGGAAAAATAGGATTAATATATCCAAGTGATTATGGTTATACTTCAAATAGTGAATTTTGGAATGTTTCTTTATCTAGGGGTTCATTTAATGGAAATCCTGCTAACAGTAGTTGGTTAGTACAAAATGCTAATCATACGTCAGGTGAGTGGCTTTTGTCACCTTCTTCTGGTAGTTCCTTAGGCGTTTCGAGATGGGGAGGAGGCTCTGATTTATATGATGGAAGTGTTCAAGATAATGTTGTAGGAGTCCGTCCAACTTTATATTTGAAATCAGATGTTAAAATTACATCTGGAGATGGAAGTAAAACGAATCCATATATATTAACTTTATAAGAAGCTTGCTTCTTTTCTTTTTTCTTGAAATTTGCTATAATACATGTGTTTTGAAAGAAGTGATCAAATGAATTGTTTAATAACTGGAGCTAGTCTTGGGATTGGACATAATCTTGCATATAAGTTTGCAAGTTTAGGATATAATTTATTTCTAACATATTATACTAATAAAAATTTATGTATTAAATTACAAAAAGAACTTGAATCAAAATATCAAATAAAGTGTTATATAGAAAAATGTGATTTAAAAAAAGAAGAAGATATAAAAAATGTAATTGATTCTTTTCAAAAAAAATTAGGTAAATTAAATATTCTTGTTAATAATGCAGATACCTATGCTGATGAAATTTTAGATAATAAAACTAAGGAATCATTTATGGAAACTTTAGAAGTTAATGTTGTAGGAACGTTTTTAATGATAAAATACTCATCTAAAATAATGGATAATGGTATAATAATTAACATGTCTAGTACTGATGGTATTGATACTTATAATGAATATAATCTTGATTATGCTATCAGTAAGGCTGCAATTATTCAAATGACTAAAAGTATGAGTTTAATACTTAAAGGAATAAAAACTATAGCTATTGCACCAAATTGGGTTAAAACAGAATCCACCATGTCAGTGGATAAAAGTTTTTTAGATAGTGAACTTAAAAGAATTGGACAAAAAGAGTTAATTGAGATTGATACAGTTGTTGATAAAATAATTGATGCTATAAACAATCCAAATATAAAAAGTGGGGAAGTGATTAGAATTGAAAATAACGAAAGAGTTAATTGAAAAAGTTGATAAAAAAATTGAAACAGAAATAAAAAAAATTGATGCTTTAGAGGAATATTATAGTGAAAAGGTACTTAATGCCTTTAGAGAAGCAAGAATAAGTGAAGCAGATTTTATGGGAACAACTGGTTATGGCTATAATGATATTGGACGAGACAAAATAGAAAAGATTTTTTCATGGGTACTAGGCTCAGAAAAGGCTTTAGTTCGCAGTCAATTTATATCAGGAACACATGCTTTAACAGTTACTTTTTTTGGACTATTAAGACCAGGAGATACACTTTTATCAATTACTGGTAAGCCATATGATACTTTAGATGAAGTGATAGGAATTATAGAAAACAAGAGTTCCTTAAAATCTTTTGGAATAAATTATGCTGGAATAGATTTAATAGATAATGATTTTGATTATAAAAAAATAGAAGATTATTTAAAAAATAATCCTTGTAAAGTGATTGAAATTCAAAGAAGTAAAGGTTATTCAACACGAAAAAGCTTAGAAATTGAAAAATTAGAAAAAGTTATAAAATTTATAAAAAATATAAAACCAGAAGTTATTATTATGGTTGATAATTGTTATACAGAAATGACAGAATATAAAACACCTACAATGGTTGGAGCAGATATTATGGTAGGCTCTTTAATTAAAAATTTAGGTGGAGGAATTGCACCTAATGGAGCTTATGTTGCCGGGCGTTCTTCTTTAGTAGACCTTGTAGCTGAAAGATTAACGGTACCTGGTCAAGGTATGGAAGTAGGACCTAGCATGGGAATGAATAAATTAATTTTAGAAGGCTTATATTTTGCCCCAAGTGTTGTTGCTAGTAGTTTAAAAACTAATATTTTTGCTAGTTGTATGCTTGAAGAATTAGGTTATTTTGTTGAACCTAAATATAATGAGGTTCATTCAGATATTGTCTTAAATATCACTTTTAACGATAAAAACAAATTAATTAGATTTGTTGAAGGAATTCAAGAGATGAGTGCTATTGATAGCTTTTCTAGGCCAATTCCAACCGAAATGCCAGGGTATGATTCTGAGATTATCATGGCAAGTGGTAGTTTTACTCAAGGAAGTAGCATTGAAATTTCTTGTGATGGACCTTTAAGAGAACCTTATATTGCTTATTTACAGGGATCTTTAACATATAAATATGGTCGCCTTGCAGTTATAAATGCAATTGAGAGGATTTTAGATGAAGAAAAGTGATAAATTAAAAATTATCTACGAAGATAAATATATTCTTATTGTTAATAAACCTTCTAAAATGTTAACAATTAGTAATGAAAAAGAAAAAGAAAATACCTTATTTCATAAAGTATATCTTTATATAAAAAGAAAAAATAAAAACAATAAAATTTTTATTGTTCATCGACTTGACTTTGATACATCAGGTTTAGTTATCTTTGCTAAATCAGAAAATGTTAAAAAAATACTTCAAACAAATTGGAATAAAGTTATAAGAAAATATATGGCTATCGTTATAGGAAAAGTAGAAGATAAAGAAAAAACTCTTAAATCATATTTAAAAGAGACTAGGACAAATTTAGTTTATATAACTAAGGATAAAGATGGAAAACTTGCAATTACTACTTTTAAAAGAATTTTAACAAATGATAAATATAGCTTATTAGATATTTTAATAAAAACAGGTAGGAAAAATCAAATTCGTGTTCAATTAAATGAATATGGATATCCTATTCTTGGAGATAAAAAGTATAATTCTTATAAAATACCTGCTAAAAGACTCTATTTACATGCTTATTATTTAGAATTTAAACACCCTATAACAAATGAATTATTAAAATTAGAACTTGACGTACCTGAAAGTTTTTTAGAAATAATAAAAAAGTAAATGATTTTGATTTCATTTACTTTTACCTGTTTTATTAGTTAAATTTTCATAAATTTCAATTAATTCTTCATTTGAATATTCATATTTTTCTTCATCAGCTTCAATTATTTTTAAAAATTTAATAAGATTATTTTTGATACTAGTAATTTCTTCTTCCATTTCATTTGCTTCTAAGTCTTTCATGATTCTTGCATTAATTAAAGAAACAAGAAATCCTTTTAAAAAACTTAGACCAATAATACCTGGAAAATCACTTTTTAAACAATCTTCAAATATATCAATAGAACCTAACCAATATTTTATTGTAACAACATTTGTATCAAGAGTATTTCTAGCTTCTAAATAATATATTTTTTTATTGATGGCATCCTTTGAATTCATAATTTCACTTCCAAATTAATTATATCATATACTAGATTTCAAGTGTTAAAAATTGACAAAAATAAGAAAAAAATTAACAAAATTAAAAAAGTATGCTATTATGATATTTAAGAAAACAATTTGGTTAACATTAATTTTAAATTTTTACTTAAACGTTTTCTTATTTTTATTTATAAAGGATGTGATTAAGTGAACAATAAATCAATAGTTAAAAATATTATTATTGTGATATTAATAGTAGGAGGAATAATATTAATTGCTAATCTTTTTATATTTCTTTTACCTATATTTTTCTTTATAGCTATTGTTTATTATCTATATATCTTTTTCTTTAAAGGAAAAGTAAATTTTAAAATGAGAAATCAGGAAACAAATAAAAGTAATAATCAAAAGCATGATGATATAAAAGAAGCAGAAGTTATAAATGAAAAGTTTGATGAATAAAAAATAATAATTAAACGGAGTGATAAAATGGAAAGGTTTGAAAAAGTTAATAGAGTTGGTATATTAGGAATGTTTGCCAATTTATTTTTATTTTTCTTAAAAATAATTGTAGGATTTATCTTTAAAAGTCAATCAATGGTTGCTGATGCTTTCAATAGTATTGGTGATGTGTTTGCTTCTTTGATGACTTTTATTGGAAGTAAAATAGCTAGTAATAAAGATGATGATGACCATAATTTTGGTCATGGTAAAGCTGAATATATCTTTTCAATGTTTATAAGTGTTTCTATTTTGGTTATAGGTATAAAACTATTGTATGATTCTATAGCATCTTTAGTTTCTTCTAATAAGGTTATATTTTCATATAGTTTATTATTAGTTTGTGTAATAACAATTGTAATCAAATTATCTTTATATTTTTATACAAAAAAGTTATACAAAAAAGAAAATAGTATTTTAGTAAAATCTAATATGTTAGACCATAGAAATGATGTTTTTTTAACAAGTACTGTTTTAATAGCTATTATATGTTCTTATTTTCAAATTTATTTTGTTGATGCAATTGTTGGTATAATAATATCTATTTGGTTTTTATTAACCGGAGTTAAACTTTTTAAAGAAAGTTATAATGTATTAATGGATATATCACTTGATAAAAAAACTATAGATGAAATAATTAAAATGATATTAAAAGATAAAAGAGTTACGGAAGTATCTGATGTTCATTCAGTTTCAGTTGGATATAAGTTTATTGTTGTTTTAACTATATCAGTTGATGGAAATTTAAAAACGTTTGTAAGTCATAAGATTGCTAATCAAATTGAAAAAAGAATTTTGAATAATTTTAATAGTATTAAAGAAGTCTTTATTCATATTCATCCAGTTTAGAAAAAAGCCTTGACAATTTCTGACTTCATATTATAATATTAATGAAAAAGAAAGAAATTGGAGTATGTTATGGGTGTATTGAAAGCGAGTATTGTTATTACTGGTGGACCTTGTGCTGGTAAAACAGTAACTGTTGAATATGTTAAAAAAGATTTAGAGAGTCTTGGATATCATGTTCTTTTAATTAATGAATCAGCTACGGAATTAATACTTGGAGGCATTAGACCTTTTGGTGAGAATGCTTTACCAGTTTATGATTTTCAAAATGAAGTCATGAATCTACAAAGATATAAAGAGAAAAGATATTTTGATATTGTTTCTAAATATCCAGACGATACAGAATGTATTATTTTGATTGATAGAGGAATATTAGATAGTAAAGCTTATCTAGGCTCAAGTGAATTATTCACCAAATTATTAAATCAAAATAATTTAAAAGAAGAAGGATTAGCTGATCATTATGACTTGGTAATACATTTACAAACAGTAGCAGCTGATATAAAAAACAAATACAACACTTCAACTAATGCAGCAAGATTTGAAGATCCTGATTCAGCAATTGATGTTGATAATCGAATATGTGAAGTTTGGAAAGATACTAATAATTTTCAAATTGTTGAAGCAACAGATGCAATTGATGAGAAAATTAGTCAAGTTCTTAATATAGTACATAATTTTTTGAATAAGTAAAATATAGTTAAAGCTATATTTTTCTTTTGGGGGGTATTATGCTTACTTTAAAGTTAACAAAAGAGAAATTGGTAGATATTATTAAAAACTCTAAAAAAGAGGGAAATGGTTATAATGGAGTTTTATTTTTATATAATGGTTATTTATTAAAAATAGATAAAGTTTTATATGATAGTATTATAAAATTAAATAAAGAAGAGGCTATCGAAAGAGTATCTAAATATCTTTTAAAAGATCATTTTGCTGATTATAAACAAATAGAATATTTATATCAAAAACAATCAAGTATTAAATTAACAGATTTCAATTTAGGAGTAGTA
>CANRJE010000085.1 GCA_947630865.1 uncultured Bacilli bacterium
ATTATCCTTTTGATGTAAACCAATACTAGGCTCATCTAAAACATATAAAACACCTGTTAATCTTGAACCAATTTGAGTTGCTAAACGAATTCTTTGAGCCTCTCCTCCTGATAATGTTCCACTAGTCCTTGATAAAGTTAAATACTCAAGTCCAACATTTTTTAAAAAATTTAAACGGTTTTTAATTTCTTTTACAACTAGCTCTGATATTTTAAGTTCGGATTCAGTTAATTTTAAATTATTAAACCAATCAAGCAATTCTTTAATTGACATACAAGTTACTTCATAGATATTTTTATCTTGAATTTTTACATTTAAAACACTTTCACTAAGTCTTGCACCATGACAAACTTCACATGGAAGTTCAATCATATATTGTTCAAGCCAATCTCTAATCCATTCACTTGATGTTTCCATATATCGTCTTTCAAGATTATTGATAACTCCCTCATAGAAATCTCTATTTTTCGTTACATTACCACTTCTACTTGTAATATTAAAAGTTAAAACATCAGGTGAACCATATAAAATAATATCTTTTTCCCTTTTGGTTAACCTTTTAAATGGTTTATCCATATCTATTTTATAATGATCGCATACAGCCTTTAATCTTTTATATTCAATAGAATCTTGATCATCATTTAATGTTTTAATACATTTTTTATTTAAACTTAAATCTTCATCTGGTATTACTAAATCAACATCTATTTTTAATTTTACACCAAGTCCTTTACATTCAGGACAAGCACCATATGGAGCATTAAAGCTAAACATACGTGGTTCAAGTTCTCTTATAGAATAATTACAATAAGGACATGCATAAGTTGTTGAAAATAAAATCTCATCGCCTCCTACTACATTAATTAAAACTTTACCATTAGCAAGATTAGTAGCTGTTTCTATTGATTCATAAAGACGACTTCTAATTCCTTCTTTAATAACAATTCTATCAACAACAACATCTATCTTATCCTTTTTATTTTTTTCAAGAGTTATTTCTTCTGATAAATCATGCATTTCACCATTTACTCTAACTCTGACATAACCTTCTTTTCTTAAATTATCAAGAGTATCCTTATGAGTTCCTTTTTCACCTTCTACAATAGGAGCTAAAATTATTAACTTAGAGCCTTCTTTGAAACTTTCCACTTTATTAACTATTTCTTCAACACTTTGACTAGTTATTGGAATATGATGATTTGGACAATATGGTACACCTATTCTTGCAAATAAAAGTCTTAAATAATCATAAATCTCTGTTACTGTTCCAACCGTTGACCGAGGATTTTTACTAGTCGTTTTTTGATCTATTGAAATACTTGGTGATAAACCTTCTATACTATCAACATCAGGTTTTTCAGAACCACCTAAAAATTGTCTTGCATAAGCTGACAATGATTCAACATAACGTCTTTCTCCTTCAGCATAAATAGTATCAAATGCTAAACTACTTTTGCCACTTCCAGAAAGTCCCGTCATGACAATTAATTTATTTTTTGGTAACTCTAAATCTATATTTTTTAAATTATTTTCTCTTGCTCCTTTTATAATTATTTTATCCATATAGCACCTCTTTAAAATCTTATATAGTATACCATATTTATTAATCTTTTTGTAGTCTAAATATATGTTTTTTAGAATTTGTAACTTTTCTTTTTAAGATTAGTCTTATCAAAAAACTTTGTAAAAATATTACTAAAATTGCTTTTAAACATTTTACTATTCCAAAATAATATAAACCTAATAGCACAATAATTCCATTGACAATAAAATTAGTAATAGCAATTTCAATATGTAAATATTTTCTAACAAGTAAAGCAATAATACTAATACCTCCATTTGAGAATCCTAATTTGTAAACTAAACCTCCTGTTACACCACATACAATACCAGCAAGAATAACAAAAAGAAAATTATATTCATTTACTAAATTTAAAGTTAAAGGATTTGTTAATCTAACAAATAAAGGATACATAAATGTAGCAACAATTGTTCCATAAGTTGTTTCCCTTTCTAAAAATAAATAACTTATAATAAGCATGATAATATTAATAATAAATATAACTATAGATGGAGTTATTTTAAAGACATGACTAAAAAGAAGGGCTGCTCCTTGAGTTCCACCTGTTACTAAATCAAGAGGTTTTAAAATTAAATTAAAATTAATAGCTGCTATTAAAAGCACGATTAAAAGATATATATATTTTTTTATTTTTTTCATATTTCACCTATAATAACTTATAGAAAAAAGCAGCTTTAGTTACTGCTTTTTAATTTTTATTATACTTTTATAATATTATTTTTAGTTATTAACACTATATTTTAAATAACTTTCAATAAATTCATCTAAGTCACCATCTAAGACTTTTGAAACATTACTTGTTTCATAATTGGTTCGATGATCTTTAACCATAGAGTAAGGATGCATAACATAACTTCTTATTTGAGAACCAAATTCAATGTTTAAACTTTCACCTTTAACATCAGATATTTTTTGCTGTTGTTGTTCAAGACTTAAAAGTTTTAATTTAGCTTTCAACATTTGCATAGCTTCTTCACGATTCTGAATTTGACTTCTTTGATTTTGACAAGCTACAACAATTTTAGTTGGTAAATGTGTTATTCTAACAGCACTATCAGTAGTATTAATGTGTTGTCCTCCTGCCCCACTTGAACGATAAACATCTATTTTTAAATCTTTTTCAGCAATAGAAATATCTGAAACTTCTTTAAATTCAGGAACTACATCAACAGATGCAAAAGAAGTATGACGTTTATTATTAGCATCAAAAGGAGATAATCTAACTAATCTATGAACACCTTTCTCACATTTTAAATAACCATAAGCATAATGTCCTGTAACTTTTAAAGATACACTCTTAATTCCTACTTCTTCACCTTCTAAGTATGATAATGTTTCAACCTTAAAATTATGCTTCTCCATATATCTTAAATACATACGATAAAGCATATTTGCCCAATCACAAGCTTCTGTTCCTCCTGCTCCTGCATGAATTTCTAAAATACAGTTATTATTATCATAAGGAGCATTTAATAAAGTAAATAATTCAAGTTCACGAAGTTTATTAGTTATTTCTAAAAGATTGGCTTCTATTTTCTCTTGAACATTTATGTCTTTTTCTAATTCTAAAATATCAAGAAGTGTTATATCATCTTCAATTTGTTCTTTTAAACTAATATTAGTATTAACAATATCTTTTAAATTATTTAATTCGTCCATTACTTTATTAACATTTTCTTTATCAAGCCAAAAATTTGATTGTTCCGTTTCAATTTCTAATTCTTTTATCCTTTTTTCTTTATTAGGAACGTCAAAGCAACCTCCATAATTCTTCTTGTTTTTCTTTTAATTTTAATATTTCAACTCGAATTTCATTTAATTCCATTTTTTTCTCCTATTTTAGTATATTTTTTTATTTTTTAATCATATTAATAATGACAATGATAATTGAATCGTTGTCATTATAAGAACTTTTAACGATGACTAATTTATTTAGCCGTTAATAAGTTCTTTTTTTTTTATGAATTTTTCTTTGTTTCTGTTTTTTCCTTTGTAGTTTTTTTAGTTGATTTAGTAGTTTTAGTATTTTTTGAAGAAGTTTTAGTCTTGTCATCTTTTTTTAAAGATGTTTTATTGCTTGTCTTTGTAGATGCTTTACTATTAGTTTTTGATTTAGTTGGTTCTTTATCTTTTATATCTTCTTTTGATACATTCTTTTCTTCAATAACAGATTTTTTTACTTCTTCTTTATTCTCTTTATAAAAGTTAACATTTTCATTTTCAAATACAATCTTCTCAGTTGGTTTTACATTAATTACTTTAGTACCTGCTAATATATCATGTAATCCTCTTCCATTTTGACTAAATAAAATCATACCAAATGTTAAAGCATATAAAGCCATTCTTACAGTTGTTAAAGCATTAGTTGCTGCTAAATATGAATCCTTTTTTATAAAGATAATTAACACTATATCTAAAATATTTAAAAATATACCATTAATAATCAAACTTCTTATTAAATAATTATTCAATGTTAACTTTTTAGAATCATTAGAAACAATTTTCATTTTCATAATCTTCTTACCAAAAGTTTGACCATCATTAACACATGCAAATATTACATAATAACCAATTGAAACTACTACTAAAACAATACTTACTGCTACACTTTCTTTATTAAGAGTGTATAAATAATTAGGATACTTTTCTAAATATTCACTTTCATCAATTTCACCACTTGTATAGTCTTTCATTACTTCCATTAAATCTTCATTAGCTTTAACATAACTATCACTTACTGGAATAAACATTGTTAAGATTGAACTAATAAATGTTACAAAAATAAAATCGATAATATAAGCTAAAATTCTTTTATAACTAACTGGTTTCATAAACCCTCCTTAAATTTTTCTAATGTATTTATTATATCACATAATTTAGTCATTTGATAGATATTTGTTTTTACTAAATTAGCATTTTTGATACCTTTTAAATACCAAGCAATATGATTTCTAATTTCAAGACAAGCTAGTTTTTCAGGTTTTATTTTACTTAAATAATTTAAATGTTTTAAACACATATCAACTCTTTCAATTGGAGTTGGTTTAGGAAGAATCGTTCCATCTTTTAAATAGGCATTTATTTCTCTTATTAACCAAGGATTACCTAAGACTCCTCTTCCTATCATGATTAAATCACACCCTGTTTCATCTAACATTGCACGTGCCTTATAAATATCTGTTATATCTCCATTACCAATAACGGGAATTGAAACATTTTCTTTGACAGCTTTTATAATGCTCCAATCAGCTTTTCCACTATAACCTTGACTTCTAGTTCTAGGGTGAACGCATATAGCACTAGCTCCTGCTTCTTCACATACTTTTGCAATTTCAACTGCATTTATACTATCTTTATCCCAACCACTTCTAATCTTAACTGTAACAGGAACATTAACTGCATCTTTTACAGCTTTAACTATTTCTCTTACTTTTTCAGGATTTTTAAGAAGAGCTGCTCCAGCTTGACTTTTAATAGCAACTTTTGGAACAGGACACCCCATGTTGATATCAATGATATCAGGATGCATCGTTTCTTCTATATACTTAGCTGCATCAACAAAAGATTCTTTATCACTTCCAAATATCTGTTGAACAATTGGTCTTTCAACTTCTTCCATGAATAACATATCTTTTGTTTTTTCATTTCGATAAAAAATAGCTTTATCACTTACCATTTCAGCATAAATCAAACTACAACCCATTTCTTTAATTATTTTTCTAAAGGCACTATTACAAATACCTGCCATTGGTGCTAAAACAGTTTTACCTTCAATATAAACGTTGCCTATATACATAAAATCACCAAGAAAATTATACAAAAAAACTAATAAAAAGTAAAATAAAAAAGAACCGAAGTTCTTTTATTCTATTGATTATCTTATTTGTTTTTAAATAGTGGATTGTAGATTACTTGATCTACATAGATTAAATCTGGGTTTGGAATATGATTATAAGTTGCAATCTCTTGATAAGGCATACCCCATGCAGTTGAGATTAACCATAATGTATCTCCCCAAATAACCTTGTAAC
>CANRJE010000086.1 GCA_947630865.1 uncultured Bacilli bacterium
TTGAAAAAGACATTGAAAGTTATTTTGTATGGATACCAAGATATAAATATAAAATCTGGAATTTAGGAAAATATGAAAAAGCTTATGAATTTTCTGAAATACTAAATACTGCTAATATAAGTGATGCATCAATAAGAAAAATGAATAATAATACTAGAATAATAGATATAATTTTTGAAAGTAATGAAGTAAAGCCAGTTAGAGAAGAAAAATTAGATAGTTATTATACACACCCAGCGTTTACCTTAGGAGATACAGAATTAAATGGAATCTGGATAGGAAAATTTAAAACAGGATATAATCAAGGAACACCAGGAGCATCGATTGATGCTACTTCTTGGACAACAGAAAATGCTGAGAAAGACACTATCGAAAGTAAAAAAATTATTGTAAAACCAAATGTATATTCATGGCGAAATCAAAATGTTTCAAATATGTTTAAAACGGCTATAGGTTATCATGAAGAATTAGCATCACACATGATGAAAAATACGGAGTGGGGAGCAGCTGCTTATCTATCACATTCCATTTATGGAAAAGGTAGTGAAGTAAATATTAATAACAATAATCAATATAAAACAGGATATTCAGCAGCAGCCAACACTGATCAGAGTTCATATCCTGGAGTTTCTGAAAGTACTGATGATATAACTCAACCGTATAACACAGCAACTGGATATTTAGCATCAACAACTGGAAATATAACAGGAATATATGATATGTCAGGAGGGGCTTATGAATATATGGCATCATATATACCAAATTCAAGTGTTGATAAAAGTGGATTTACAGCAGAAGAATTAGAAAAAGTTGAGTATCAACCATATTTAGAAAAATATTCAAAATCTTCATCTGCTACATCATATAGTTCAAGAATTTTAGGAGATGCAACTGGAGAAATGGGTCCATTTTATGTTTTCTATGATAAAGATGGAGGTTCTCGTTATCATAACTCTTGGTACGCTGACTATTCGTATTTCATTGACTCGTCCATGCCTTGGTTTCGTCGAGGCGGCGATCGCAATAGTGGGTCTCTTGCTGGGCAATTCAACTTCGCTAGGACCACAGGTGGTGTGGC
This sequence comes from uncultured Bacilli bacterium, assembly GCA_947630865.1. Lineage (GTDB taxonomy): Bacteria > Bacillota_I > Bacilli_A > RF39 > UBA660 > RUG591. The sequence continues at coordinate 1,079 of CANRJE010000086.1, forward strand.
TACCTATCTCGGTTCTCGCCTTGTTCTTGCGATAAATTAAAAAGTGGAGGTTAATATGAATAAAAAGAATTTAATTATAATGACAATAAGTTTAAGTATAATTCTTTTATTTGGAACAAGTTATGCTTTATTACAAACAGCAGATAGCCAAGGTTATGTAATGGACTTAGGCTTATTGCAAGTAGAATTTGAAGAATCTAAAACTGATACTTTGAGTTTAGAAAATCCAGTTGCTAAAAATGATACAGATGGATTGAAAGAAGCGAAAACTTTAACATTTGTTGTAAGAAATAATGGAATTACTGCAAACTATAATGTTTATATTGAAGATACATCAAGTGAACCAGAATTTAAAAATGTAATAAAATTTGCAATTAATAAAAATGATACAGGATATGGAGAAACTAAAACATTAGGAAATGATAAATATATAGATTTAGGTGCAACATTAAAACCTAAGGAGAGTAGTGTTTATAAAGTAAAAGTATGGTTAGGAGAAAATGGGAAAGATACATATCAAGATAAAACATTTACTGGAAAAATAGTTGTCGAGATAACAAATGCTAAATATCAAGATAAAGTATTAAATGGAGCAGATCCAGTTATAAAAGAACCATTAATACCTGTAACAATTGATGATGATGGAAATGTTACTAAAACAAATGTATATACCAAATGGTATGATTATGCCAATAAAGAATGGGCAAATGCTGTAATACTAGTTGATAATCCAAGTAAAAATTATAAAGACGGAGAAACGATACTAGAAAAAGATATTGAAAGTTACTTTGTATGGATACCAAGATATAAATATAAATTATGGAATTTAGGAAAATATGAAAAAGCGTATGAATTTTCAGAAATAAAAAACCAAGCCACTTGGGATGATTTTTCTATAGGAAGAACGTATAGTAATGCTAGAATAATAGATATAGTATTTGAAAGTAATGAAGTAGAACCAGTTAGAGAAGAAGTATTAGATAGTTATTATACACACCCAGCGTTTACCTTAGGAGATATAGAATTAAATGGAATCTGGGTAGGAAAATTTGAAACAGGATATAATCAAGGAACAGAAGGTAATCCGATTGATTCTACTTCATGGACAGTAGGAAATGCTGAGAAGGACACCATAGAAAGTGAGAAAATTATTGTAAAACCAAATGTGTATCCATGGCGAAGTCAAAAAATATCAAATATTTTTAAAACTGCTCTTGGATATCAAGAAGAATTAAAATCACATATGATAAAAAATACGGAGTGGGGAGCGGTTGCTTATTTATCACATTCAATTTATGGAAAAGGTGCTGAAGTAAATATTAATAATCACATTTATCATAAAACTGGTTATTCATCTACAGCTAATACTAATCAAAATATATATCCAGGAACTTGGGGAGATACTAATGATATAACTCAAGCATATAATACTTCAACGGGATATCTAGCATCAACAACAGGAAACATTACAGGAATATATGATATGTCTGGTGGAAGTAATGAATATACAGCTTCTTATATGGAAGGACAAGTTGGAGGAAGTGGATTTACTTTAGAAGAATTAAATAAGGCAGAGTATCAATTATATTTAGAAAAATATCCTGAAAATTCACCTGAATTGCAATATAGTGCAAGAATCTTAGGAGATGCAACAGGAGAAATGGGACCATTTTATAAATATTATGATGATGCTACAGGTGAACGAAGGCACAACTCATGGTATTCTGATACTGCATCATTTGTTGATAATGATAATCCATGGTTTAGTAGGAGTACAAATTCTAATCGTGGTTATTTAGCAGGACAATTTGCTTTTTCTAGAGATTTAGGCAATGAAAATGGTACAATTGGTTCCCGCCTTGTTCTTGCTACAAATTGAAAAGAGTAATATCTTTTCTTTTTTTATTACAGTTATATTCTTGAAAACCTTTAACTAGATATTATATAATAAATTTGAAGTTTATATTTAAAGGTGTGATTTTATGAAAAAAATTAAAATTTTCCTAGCATCTTCAATTAGAGAATTTCAATATGAACGAAATTTGATAGGAGATACAATTCGAAAATTGCAAGATTATTTAATAGATGATGGAATAAGGATAAATTTATTTGAATGTGAATTTGCCGACAATAGTATTTCAAATAGAAGAAAACAAGAAATTTACAATGAAGAATTAAGTGATACAGATATTTTTATAATGTTAGTAGGTAAAACAATAGGTGAGTTTACTTTAGAAGAATATAATGAAGCCAAAAAGAGAGGAGTAAAAAATATAGCTATTATTTTTAAAGATTTAAAATATGATATAAAAGTAGAAAACTTAAAAAGTACATTAATTAATGAAGAAGTATACAATTATAAAACGGATTTAGAATTAGTTAATGCTATCAAAAGTATAATAAATACTAAGTTGGAGGTGTAATTAGATGAAAGATGATATATATGTAAAAGAAGATTCACTTTTTAAAAAAGTTTTATCGTTTGCTGTATTAAAAGAAGAAATATCAATATCAATGATTCAAAGAGAATTTAAAATAGGGTATAACCGTGCATCAAAACTTTTTGATATGTTAAAAAATGTCAACATGATAGGAGAAAAAATTCCTAATAAAAAAAATACTTATAAAGTAGAATATCAAGTAGCAGAAATTAATACTTCTTCAAAAGATGAAGAATTACATAGTATTATTGACGAATTATATAATAATAATTCTAAAGAAGAGAGAAAAATTGATAATATTTTAAAAGATTTTTATGGTGACTATATAGAAGATGAAAGATTGAAAAAAGATAAAATGCATCAGGTAGAATATATTACAACAACGACTTATATTGATAAATATTTAAAAAAAGGAGATAGAATTTTAGAAGTTGGAGCAGGAACAGGTGCTTATTCTCTACATTATGCTAATCTTGGTTATCAAGTTGATGCTATTGATTTACTTAAAACTAATCTCGATGTTTTAAAGAAAAAAGTTACTCCATCTATGAATATTAAAGCTATAGAAGGTAATGCTCTTAATTTAGAAATGTACAAGGATAATACTTTTGATATAACGTTAGTATTAGGACCACTTTATCATTTATTTAAAAAAGAAGAAGAATTAAAAGCGATTGACGAAGCAATTAGAGTAACAAAACCAGGTGGAAAAATATTTATAGCATTCATTCTTTTTGATTTAACAGCCTTAACTTGGGGTTTTCAGGATAAAAATATCTATGAAGATTATGGTGATGATAAAGCAATATCATATGATTTTAAACCAAATAATAAAGAAGATTTTATTTTCAATTTACATTATTATCAAGATGTAAAAGAAATGGTAAATAGAAATGGTGTTAAAAGACTAGAATTTGTTGCAACTGATGGAGTAGGACGAGCTATAAAAGATACAATTAACAATATGACAGAAGAAGAATATGATTTATATGTTAAATATCATTTATCAATTTGCACTAGAGAAGATTTAATTGGTTATAGTGCCCATATATTAGCTATTTTAGAGAAATAATGAAAGGAGACATATGAAAGTTTTACTTTTTACTCATCGAAATGATATTGATGGAATGGGAAGTGCAGTTTTAGCAAAATTAGTCTTTAAAGATGTAACTTATATTGGAGTTGAAGGTACAGATTTAGAGGATAAAGTAGAAACTTTTATCAAAAGTGAAGAAATATATAACTATGATTATGTATTTATAACAGATATTCCAATTACTTTTCCATTTGTTGAAAGAATTGCAAAAGATATCAGATTGAAAAACAAACTATTTATATTTGACCATCATAAAGCAAGTTTTTTAGAGATAAAAGAAAATTATGATTTTTTAACTATTAAATTGAAATATGATTATGGTTTAGCTTCTGCTACTAGTTTATTTTATGATTTTTTAATAGAAAATAATTTTTTAGATAGAGATAATGAAATTGCTCATGAATTTTCAGAATTAACTAGAAAATATGATACTTGGGAATGGAAAACAATTTATCATGATGAAACTCCTAAAAAATTGACACATTTATTTGATGCCTTAGAGAATGAAACTTATATTGATTTAATGTGTGAAAAATTAAAAAAAGGTGGTAAATTTAGTTTTACTGCCTTAGAAAATGAACTTATTAAATCAAGAGAAAAAGTAATTGAAGAGAAGATTAATTATTATTTAACTAAACTACATTATCGAGAGATTAAAGGATATAAAACTATTATTGCTTTTATTAACTATGAATTTCGAAATGATTTAGCTGATTATTTAAGAGACCAAAAATATGATGCTGATTTCGTAATTTTAGTTGCTCTTGATAATGATACGATTTCATATCGAACAATTAATAATACAGTAAGTGCTGATACATTCTCTAAATTTTTTAATGGAAAAGGTCATGATAAAGCAGCAGGAAGTCCTATAGCATCTCTTGATTATGAAAGAATAATAGATATTTTATTTAAAGAAAGTTGTGTTAAACATTATGACTGATTAATGTATTCAGCATATGCAACATTTAAATCAATAGGCATTTTAATTGAA
>CANRJE010000087.1 GCA_947630865.1 uncultured Bacilli bacterium
GTTACATTAATCATAAAGAACTTTTTATATCACCAGAAGAAGCTAATACTTTAAAACCAAAAGAACTTTGTATTTTATGTACTGGTAGTCAAGGAGAACCTCTTGCTGCTTTATCAAGAATTGCTGATTTAGAACATAAACATATAAAATTAAGACCTGATGATGTTGTTGTTTTCTCATCAAGTCCTATTCCTGGAAATGCTTTAAGTATTTCAAGAACAATTAATAAATTATATTTACAAGGCGTTAAAGTTTATACTAATACTACTGTTTCTAATATTCATACATCTGGTCATGCTAATAAAGAAGAACTAAAATTAATGATTCGTTTATTAATGCCAAAATATATGTTACCTTTCCATGGCGAATATCGAATGTTAAAAAGTCATGCTGATATAGCCGAAATGTGTGGTATTCCAAGAGAAAATATTTTTATTCTTGATAATGGAGATTCTTTAATACTTGATAAAGGAAAAATAAGTGTCTCTGAAAAAGTTAAAATGGACGAAGTTTACATTGATGGAAATCGTGTTGGAGAAGTCGCTACCCAAGTTATTAGAGATAGAAAAATTATGGCAAGTGATGGAATTTTAGTAATTGTTTCCAATATTGATATGAAAAATAAAAAATTATTGACTAAACCATCTATAGTGACACGAGGATTTATTCAAGTTAATGAAAACGAAGAATTAATAAAAATGTTAGAAATCAAAGCTAGTTTATTAATTACAACTAAATTAAAAGAAGCAAGTATTAATTTTCAAGATATAAAAAGTTATCTACAAATAAATATAAATTCATATATTATGGAACTAACTGGTAGAAAACCTATTATCTTACCAATTATTTTAGATATTAAAAGACCTAGTCAAGTTATAGCTGACTAAGTCTTTTTTTTACATATTTTAATTATATTTCATGTTTTGAAAAATCAAGAATCTCCTCTTCAAAAATTTGATGAAGACGACCACTTAAATTCATAATTGGAAGTCCATTAGATTTTAAAAAGTTAATTTTAGCTATTAATAATTCTTCCGATGTACTATCTATAATATCTCTATTAACTTCATAATTTATATTATATTGCGTACAAATTCTTTTTTTAGATGCCATTAATTTAGATTCTTTATCTAAGTCATTTAAAGCTTCTAATTTTTTTCTTTGATAAAATAAAAGTTTATCATTTCTTAATAAAGTTAATTGCATAGTTAACCAAAGTTCTAAATTTAAAGCATTTCTATCATTTGAACTACTATAACCATTTATAGTTTTAAAATTTTTAGGCATCTTTAAAGTATGATGAAAATTATAGTATGCTATAACTAAATCATACATCTTATCCCAATCCATATTCATCGTTCTACGATTAAGATTAGCAACGTCTTCTAAGTTATCTTTATCTCGAATTTCTCTTAAATTTTTATATTCTCTTACTGCATCTTCATGAATACTTTCCCTACTCAATTTATAAATTTTTAAATTAGGATTTCTTTCTAAAATCGCGTCAATATTTAATAAAACTTTTCCAGTATAAATGAGATTTAAAAAATCATCTATTATTAACCAATCAAAATTCAAATTATTAAGCATATCACTTTCTATCGTTCCTATACTATAAGCACTTACAAAAGTAACATGAGAAAATTTAGTTAAAGGAAAATTAGGATTTTTCTTTAAATCACTTAATGTTTCATCACTTGATACGACAAAAAGAATTTTTTTATCTTTATTTTTATAGGCAAAATATAATTCATCACTTAATTTTTCTTCAAGCATTTTTTGTTCTATTAAGTCCATTTCATCACTCCTCAATATATAACGGTTTAATATTATAGCATATAGATAATAATTTTGGAATTAATTTTTTTTAGATTAATAAATAATAGTATGAGAATATTATTTAACTTTTTAATTGGTTTAGGATTATTTATTTATGGTATCAATTTATTTTCTAAAGGATTAGAAAGATTATCAGAAAAAAGATTAAAAAAAATTTTAGAAAAATACACTAAAACAAAATTTAAAGGAATTATTTTAGGAACCATAATAACAGCAATAATTCAAAGTTCTAGTCTTACAATGATTTTAGCACTTGGTTTAGTTAACTCTTCCGTTATTTCTTTTTCTAATTCAATTGGTATTATGATGGGTGCTAATCTTGGTACTTGTATTACTTCTTTTTTAGTAGCTTTTTTAAATATTTCCAATACTAATAATTTCTTTTTTAATCCCAATAACTATATTCCTTTTCTATTAATTTTAGGACTTTTCTTTTCTTTTAAAAATCACTGTAACAAAAGTAATATTTTAATTGGATTTGCTCTTTTTATGTTAGGACTTTTAATGATGGAAACAAGTTTAGAACCAATTAGAGAATATGCTTGGTTTAAGAATCTACTTTTAAGTTTAGAAAATCCATTTTTAGGAATATTAATTGGTATTTTAATAACTTCAATTATTCAATCTTCAAGTGCAACTGTTGCAATTCTTCAAACAATATCAGAATCTAATCCTTTAACTTATTCTAATGTAATTCCTATTATTATGGGAGAAAATATTGGTAGTTGTTTTACTACCCTTATTGCTAGTTTAGGAAGTAGTAAAAATGCTAAAAAAGTTCCTGTTAGTCATCTTTTATATAATTTGATAGGAACATTTATCTTTTTTTCTATTTTTTATCTTCTCTATCTTTTTTCAAATTCTATCTTAAATACCCAAGTTAATTCTTTAAAAATTGCAATTATTCATACTCTTTTTAATCTATTTTCAATTCTAATTTTTTATCCTTTTACAAAAAAATTGGAAAAACTTGTAAACTTACTTGTTAAATAATAAATTACATTTTATAATTAAATTGGTGTTAATATGTTAAGAGAATTGATAGAGAATTATAAACCCTATAATATGCAAGAAAGAGAAGATAAAAAAGTCATGATGACATATTTGAATACTTTTAAGGATTGCTTAACTAGAAAAAATGCACTTGGTCATTTTACAAGCAGTGCTTTTATAGTTAATGAAGATTATACAAAAGTCTTAATGGCTTATCATAATATATATAAATCATATGCATGGCTTGGTGGTCATGTTGATGGATGTGAAGATACTTTAAAAGTTGCTATTAAAGAAGCAAATGAAGAATCAAGTATCAAGAATTTAGAATTATTAAGTGATAATATCATAAGTTTAGATGTAATTGAAGTACAAGGTCATTTTAAAAAAGGCAAATGGGTAACACCTCATGTACATTTAAATGTAACTTATTTGTTTAAAGCAAATGATAAAGATTTTATAAAAAATAAAGAAGATGAAAATTCTAGTGTTGCTTGGATTCCAATTAAAGAATTAGATAAATATGTATCCGAAGAAAATATTTTACCAATTTATCAAAAAATAATTGAGAAGATGAGAAAACTATTATAGAAATTAAGGGAGGGTTTATGGGAAAGTTTTTTAATAAGAAAAAAAAGATAATTATTATAGTAAGTTCTTTAGCTATAATAATTTTTACTACTATATTACTAATTATTTACCATAACAACCTTAATTTATTAAGTAATTATCAAACAGAAATAATTTTAAAAACTGATTACTATTTAGAAAAAGAAAATATAAATTTAGAAAATTTAAAGGATAACGAAAGTATTGATATTGATACTAAAAAAATTATTAAAAATAAAAAATATAAAAATTGTAATGGAAATTTAACCATTACAAAATATAAAGAAAGCTATGATTATGAAACCAACGTTAATTGTAATAATAAAGAAAGTAATGATTTAAATTATAAAGTATATGCTGGAAATATTAATAATACTATAATAACTGATGATGGAATTTTCATAACTTCTAATGTTGATGTAACTTCTAATATTGTAGATAATATTTCAATTATAAAAAAATCTAATCTTTTAATTACTCTTTTAGATAAAGATAGTGGAAAAGTTATTTGGAAAACAGTTTATGATAAATTCAAATCAAAAAAGAATTATATTATTAAAGTTAAAGATATAAAAAGACTTAATGATACTTATATTGTTTTAGTTAATATTTTCTATGATGAAAAAAATTCTAGTAATTTAATATTAAAATATAGTTTAGATGGAAAATTAAAAGATGCTATTAGTAATTTTGAAACTAAAAATTATTTAATTAATGAATTAACTCCTATTGGAACTTTAGAAAATAATATTTATTATATGGGGTCATATTTCAAAAAAAATACAAAGCAAAACTTTAAATGTGTTTTATCTGTAAGTGAAAATTCTTATAGTTTAATGTCTTTTGATTCAATTCAGAAATTATCTAGTAAGAAGTTTGATTTTTTAACAATTGACAATAATTATTTTTATGGAATTGCTAATAGTAGTAGTATTGATTCTAAAAATGGTATTATTTTAACTAAATTTGATATGATGGGTAATAATGTTAAAGAGGAAACAATTTTAAATGATAATTATATTTTAGAAGATAAATTTATAGTAACAAATAATTATATTTATGTTCCTTATAAATTAAAAACAAAAAAAAGTAATACACCAGATGAAATAGTTGATACTAATTACTATGAAATAAAAAATTCTTACAATATTCTAAGTGCTAATTTAAAAAAAGTATTTGAAAAAAATGATTCAAAAGTTGAAATTGCCAAATGCTCTAAAAATTTTAATTTAGTTAAAGATAAAGTTGATTATAAAAAAAGGGTTACTAATAAATATGATTTAAATAGTCTAAATTATTTTAATGATAATTTATATTTTGGTTTTAAAGCCAATAATAATTATGAACTTGTTATTACTAATGAAAAGATAGCTCCTATTAAAATATATAAAAATATAAATGAAAAGATAATTAACAATAACTTTTCTTTAGATAAATCATTTTATTCTAATAATAAATTAATTCAAATATTTTCTAAAAAGGAAATGAATCATTCTAATCAAAAGAAACTTATTATTGCTTTTTATAATAGTTAATTAGATATAATCTTTTTCATGCCATCAGTTATCTTTCTAATAACGGTTCTATTAAAAGGATATATATAACTACTAGATGAGTTTTTATAACTGATATTAGGACTTGAAATAGCAAGAGCATAAGTTGGGGTATTAGTAGGAAAATATGCAACAAAAGCTGTTGAAATTGATTCTGTTTCATATTTACCATCGGAATTACTATCAACAAATGTTTCACTTGTTCCTGTTTTACCACTAGGGTTATAACTTAAATCAATGTAATTTCTTCCTGTTCCCTCAATGATAACAAGTCTTAAGGCTTGTTTTAATCTTTTTAAATATTCATCTTTAAAATCAAGTTCATTTAAAATAACTGGTTCATATTCTTCTATAGATTTATCATTATCAACTATTTTTTTCATTAAATGAAGTTGATAACGATATTTACCATTAGCAATTGTTGAAATATATTGATTTAATTGAATATTTGTATATGTATCATATTGACCAATTGCAAAGTTCATGAGTAGCCCTGCATCTTTTTTTGTTCCCTTATATCCTAAACTTTCATTTGGTAAATCAATTCCTGT
>CANRJE010000088.1 GCA_947630865.1 uncultured Bacilli bacterium
TGTTTACAAAGTGATTTAATCAATATGTTAGATGAAACAACTCTTGAAATCAATGAATATGTTGATAATTATGATGAGCTTCTAAAAAATAAAGACTTTCTTGATTTAAAAAGAAAGCTCTATAATATCCAAGTTAATCTTGAAGCAACAATTGATTATTATAATAGTAAGATAGGTGTTTATAACAATTTAAAAGATAAATCTCCAACTAGTTTTGCTACCAAGTTTTTTGTATTTGATGATTATAATGAAATAAAAAATGAAAAAGAAGAAATATCTAGATTAATTAATTTAAACTAGATTTTTTATTTGAAAAACTATTTAATCATAAATAATCTTTTTATTATTAAGTATTTTCTATTTAAAATAGCAATGTTTTATGCTATTTTTCTTTTATCAAAAGTTTAGCATATTTAATTAACCATAAGTAAAAGATATGACCTAAATCATATCTTATTTACTTTTTTTAATTTCTACTCTTACTTTATCTACTTTAGACTCGTAAGTTAATCTTAAATCTTCACCTGTTACTTTAACCTTAACATCATAAACACCTGGAGTTGTATATTCAGCTAAATCAACAGAAGCAATAATTGATGATGCATCAATATTATCTAACAATGATTTACTACCTTTTACAATTACTGTTATAACACTATCTTCAGCTCTACTAGCCTTAGCCTCTAATCCTTCTGGCTTATTATTAATTCGTACTTGAACATCTTTAATTTCTTTTTGCTCTTGTTTTCCTACATTTATTTTAACGGTTATCGTTTTTTCACTCATTGTTCGAACACCATTTGGTTTTTCTAAATTAATATTATAGCTTTTATTTTCCGATAGATTATTAACATCTATTTTAACAGGTATATATTCAATATTCTTTAAATTATCTTCATCACCATAAATAGTTACACTAGAAATATTTGTTGTAGTTGATTCAATTGCATAACCAAGAGCAAGTGTACCTTCTGGAATTACTCGAATTGGAACAACTTTACTTGTTGAAGTTAAAGTCAAAGTAGCATCAACTGTTTCAGGTAAGATTTCAACATCAACAACTTCACCAGCATTATTATAAGCAACTGGTTTACCTGTAACTGTAGTTTTACCAACTTCTTGGTCAACAATATCTTTAACATCTATTAAAACTTTAACATAAGCAACTTCTTTTAATTTATTTGCCGAACCTTTAATAGTTACTTCTGATTGACTTAGAGTTACATCACTTATATCAAGTTTGCTATCTAATTCATTTCTATTTAATACTTCAGCAGATACTTCTCTCGTATCACTTACTTTATCATAAATAACAACTGTTACACTTGATGGATCAATTTTATATTCTACAGAATCAACGTTTTGTTGACTATATTTTAAATTAACACGATGTGTTCCTACTGATAATTCTCTCAAATCAACCGAAATTACATCAGTTGCAACTGTCTGTTTGGCAAGATAAACAGCACTTTTTCTACCTACTAAAACTACATCAACTGTCTTAGGTAATCCCTCAATTACATAAGCTTCTTCATTATAAATAGCATTAACTGGTTGATTATATAAAATTTCAGCTGAATCATCAATTAAAGCATTTGAATTACTATCAACATAGAAAAAAACTAAAAAGGCTAAAATTAATGAAATAACAATTAAGGCTTGTTTGTTAGCAAAAACTCTTTCAATTGATTTATTATTTCGATTAAAAATATCTGTAATCTTGATAAAGAGTTTCATTATTGGTGTAATCAATATTTTATCAAATACTTTAAATATTCTACCTAAAAATAGGCAAAACTTTTTAATTATCTTCTTCATAAATTTCCTCCTCGCTGTCAGTTTCTTCTAATTCGTCACTTGTCTTAGGTCTTAATTCATCAATTAGCATCATACGAGCATCATCAAGAGATAAATTATAGAATAACTCTCCCTTAACAGCAATAGAAATACGACCAGTTTCTTCTGATACTACAACACTTATTGCATCTGTTTCTTCTGCTATACCAAGTGCTGCTCTATGTCTTGTTCCAAGACGTTTATTAAGTTTTATATTGTTACTTGTTGGGAAAACTGCACCTGCACAACTAACTCTATTTCCTTGAATAATTACTGCTCCATCATGAAGTGGATTATTAGGAAAGAAAATAGAAATTAAAAGTTCACTTGAAAGATCAGCATATAAACTTTTAGCTTTATCAATATAATCTGATAAACTAATATCTCTTTCAATAACAATTAAAGCTCCAATTCTTGCTTTTCTACAATAATCAACTGCTTGAATTATTTCATATACTAGTTTCTCTCTCTCATCAACGGTAAGTATTTTATGTCGTCCTAATAATTGACTACGTCCAAGTTGCTCTAAAGCACCACGTATTTCTGGTTGAAAAATTATAATTAAAGCAAGTGGTCCCCATTCAATTATATATTCTAAAATCAATCCTGTTGCTGTTAAATTCAAAACATCACTTAAAATTTTAACTAAGATAATTATAAATACTCCTTTAATTAAAAGTGACATCTTAACATTATTTTTAAAATTCTTTAAAAGATAATAAATTATTACCCAAAGAATACTTATATCTATAATCCATTTACAAAAGTTCAATATCATTGATACTGTCATACTAAATTCTCCTTTAATTCTTTATACTAAAATATTATAACAAAAAAAAAATTATTAGTAAATAGACCAATAATAATTTAAATATCTTTCCTTTTTCTAATGCATAAATATTTTAAAAAGAAAAGAAATATTAACATAATACCAAAATAAACGAGAGAATAAATAATTTCTATTAAAAAACTTTTATATTCTATTAAACTAAAGAAAGTACTTAATAAAAGAGGAAAACCATTAATTTTTGTTTGAATACCAAAACTCTCTAAAGGAATAACAAATTGAATTAAAAAAATAATTAAGAAAAATAAAGTTAATTTGTTTCCAAACTTTTGATTAAAATAGAAAATAATAGTAGATATTAAGTAAACAAAAACTATCGTTCTAAATAAATAAAAGAAAAAATATAAAAGATTTGATATATGATAAAATTGATAATCAACAATAACAATTTTTAATTCTGTTAAAATTAAACAAGAAAATATCGTTAAAAATAAACTTATTAAAAATAAAATACTAATGTATAAAATGTTATATTTAAAATTTTCTTTTAAATAGCTTTGAAAATCTTTATACCTAAGAATAACAGTATTATTTTTTATATCATTTGATAAACTTATAATATTAATAGAAATTGCTAAAAAAATTAAAATAATATTAAAGGGTAGGGTAAGACATGATAACATTTGGTCAAAGAAATTAGCATTCCATAATTTATTACCTAATGTAAATATTCCTCCAAAAGAGCCAAAAAAGACTAAGATAATTGTTATTATAACTATTTTTCCATTTAAAATAGATAATAGATTTTGAAATCTAGACTTCATTTTCTCTCCTTACATTACCATTATCAAAATGATAAATAACATCAGATAATTCTTCTAAATCTTCTTTAATATGCGTTGATAATATAATTATTTTATTAGATTTAATCGTTTTTAAATATTCTTTTAGTTTTATAACTGTTTGTTCTTCAATTCCGTTAAAAGGTTCATCAAGTATTATGATATCATCATCTTCCATTAAAGCAGCAGATATTCCTAATTTTTGTTTCATACCAAGTGAATATTTACTATATTTTTTATCTTTTTCATCTATTAAATTAACTATATCTAAATATTTTAAAATAGTTTTATCATCTATTTTATTTTTAATTCTTGAAAGAAACTTTAAGTTTTCATAACCACTCATTCCTGTAAAAAACTTAGGTTCTTCAATTAAAGCACCAAGACTTGGTAAAAATTCCTTTTTAAAATCATATTTTTTATTATCTAAAATAATATCTCCAGAATCAGCAAGATAAAGACCAGATATAATTTTTAATAAAATACTTTTACCACTTCCATTACGACCACTAAAACCATAAATATTACCAGTTTCTAAAGTCATGTTGACATTATTTAAAACTATGTTACCTTTAAATTTTTTATTAATGTTAACTACTTCTAATTTCATAATTCTTCCTCCTTCATATTTTTTTCACAAGTAATTACTAGTTTTTCTTTATTTCTATAACAAACAAAAACTCCAAGCCAACTAATTAAAAAGAAAGCAAAATGCATTAGGAACGTATAGAGTGGGGGATTCATTGATAATTTAATATCAAAAAGGCTATTAATGTTAAAAAGAAAAGCTACTTCATTAAACCCAATTTTATCATAAAGTAAAATATTTTTAATTAACAAGTTTCCTATTCCAAAATTAATTATCATAGATAAACAAATGTAAGAGACCAATGAGACTAAAACAACTATAAAATAGTTATGTTTATATCTTAAAGACATTAAAGCTATGTTAATACATATTCCTGAAACAACAAAAGCATTTAACACATAAAAAACTAAATTAAGTCTTGGCATCATTAAAGGTAATTTTATAAGGTCTAGTGTTGTTCTTTCAAATGGTATAGTTTTGAGATTTGTATAACTAAAAAAGAAAAGAATTAACAATAAAAGAATAATAGGAAAGATAAAAATATAACGATAAGCTTTAAGAAATAATTTTCTTTTAAATTTTGGATAACTCTCTTTGATTAAATAATTAAGAATGACTTTATCATAAAATATTTTATTAAGTCCATAAAGAGTTGTAATTGTTAAAACAAGCATTACTATAAAATCAAAAACAATTCCTGAATCTCCTTCAATAAAATAAATATATTTATCATAGAAATTAGGATTTTCCATGTATTTAAGTTCATTAGATAATTCTATACAATTTTCTTTAATATTAGGAATAAGTTCTTCTGGAATATCTGAAAAATCTGAACATCTTTTATCATAAAATTCTTTTTGTTCAAAATAGTCGTTATCATTAAGTTTTTTATTTTTTAAAGGAAAATAAAACGAAATTATTAAAACAATTAGAAAAACAATAATTATTAAAAAATTATTCTTAATAAATTTCATATTCTAACACCTAGTATAAATATAACATATATTATAAAAAAAAAAAGAAGATGTTACTCTTCTTATTTAACTTCTACTTCAGCTCCAGCTTCTTCTAATTTAGCTTTAATTTCATTAGCTTCATCAACTGGAATATTTTCTTTAACAGCACCACCATTATCAGCAATGTCTTTAGATTCTTTTAATCCTAAACCTGTGATTTCTTTGATAATCTTGATTACGTTAACTTTTGCTGCTCCAGCATTAACTAAATTAACTGTTACTGAACTAGGTCCTTAATCAACTGGTGCTTGAGCTCCTGCTTGAGG
>CANRJE010000089.1 GCA_947630865.1 uncultured Bacilli bacterium
CTGTAGGTCCACAAGTATACATTTTAACTTCATTTGGCTTATTTGGAATAAATTCTTCTATTTTTCTTGTTAAGGTATTGTAAAACTTCATAAAATCACCTCACCCTTTATAGTCATATTATATACTTTTAATAAGAAAAAGACAAGGCATCTCTTGTCTTTTCACTAAATCTTCACATTTATCTAAAAATATTAAAAAGCATTTATTAACTTATTTTCTTAACATTTTATTTTTTACTTCAGGTTCTGTTTTTGTGTAATAATGCATGTTATGTAATTCTCCATTAGCAAAATATGAATTAATTCTAATACCATTAAAATCAGCTACTTTTTCATGTAATTTAAGTGATGGTTTATTAAATTCAAAAATTTGACTAGTAATCGTTACATATCCAAGTCTAAATAATTCATCATAAAAAGCATTAACTATTCTTGTTCCTAATCCAAATCCTTGAAAATTAGGTGATATTCCCATTTCAATTTCAACATGTCTACCTTCTTGTCTTAAAATATTAACATATCCTGCATAATTTCCAAAATTATCAACTAAAAGATATGAAAAATTTAAAACACTTTTATAAATGCCATACTTTTCATTTCCTCTTTGAAGAAAATATTTATCTTCTCCTAAAGGAATTGTAAATTTATTTCTATTTTGCATAGCTTCAATATGTCCATCAACTAAATGATTGAAATCTAATCCTAAACTTAAAGCACTTCTTGGTCTTATTAATTTAAAATTTGTTATTCCTAACTCTATTACCTCTTGATAATTATCACTTACTTTTTTAGAAGGAACAGGAACACTTGAATACAAATTAGATTCTATTTTTTCTAATTCATAATTATCACTTATATGTTGATATAAATTACTGCTAACTAATTGATTATTAAGTTCTGATGCAGCCCCAATTTCTGCAAATTTTTTCATACTAGATAGATTTAAAATACTTTCATCTAACGTTCCACTTAAAGCTTTAGCATTGATATTATAAAAGTAAATTTCATGAGCATATTCTAAATATTCATCAATAACCATTTCTCCAAATTCATTGATTAATTCATTACCAAGATTTGGATTTAAATAGAAACTTAAACTTGCTCTTCTATTAGCAGGACTTACATTAGTTAACCCAATTACTCCTACAAATTTGTGATTGATATAAATACTTCTCATATAGTTTAATTTAGGATTATAACCCCAACTATTAACTTCTGATAATTCTTTTTTGGTAGGTATATCTTTAATATATCTTTTAGGAATAAGTATTTTTCTCTCTTCTTTAAAAGGTCTTAAACCTTGATATTTATTTTTATAGTAACTTTTAATGTTTTTAATTACCGAAATATTTAAACTTGATTCTAAATACTCAATATAAGTATCAACAATAATATCATAATCTTCTTTTTTCATATTAGAATTCATTGATACTAAAAGATTAGCTTCTCCTTTTAAAGCATCATAATCAGAAATTCCAATATATCCAATATAAGTATCTGTTAATTCATTTTCACTTTTTCTTTTAATAATAGCAGCCCTATAATTATATGGCATAGATGATATTTTCTCTTCTATTTCTTCTTCTTTTAAACCTAATTTTTTTAAATATGCTTTGGTTGTCTCAAGATATACATCAAAACTACCAAGTTCATAATCCTTAATATTTAATTTACTAATAAATTTCTTATTTTCATTTATTGTAGTCTCCACACTAAACCACCTCTAAAGCTAGAGTATTATATCATAATATTTTTTATTTAGCAACTTTTTCTATCGTTTTACTTATTTCTATATTTTCTAAGTCATAAGGATAAACTGTTAAACTATTATTTTTGTATTTATTTTTTTTACCTAATGAAGAAATAGTTTCTATAAATTCTTTTTCAGCATTATTATTTTTCTTTCTAGTTATAAAATCAATTGGACTTCGATATCTATTTTTATATTTATTTTGTTCTTCAAGTGTTATTTCTTTAATATCTCTAATTGTAACACCAATCTCATCCATACTTTTTACTTTTAAATCTGATTTACTAAGAGCAACATATTCTAATAATCCATCTTCTGAAATGCTACTTTTTAAATAATATTCTGTTTCAAGATTATTCAAAGTAACAATTGGAAAGTAAAGACCTGTATGATATTCTTTACCATAAAAGTTACCATAAGAATCTCTAACTAATGTAAAACATATTTCTATATTTTCTCTAGGTTCCATTTCCATATATATTGTTTCTTTAGGAAATAGTTTAACTAATATTTTTAATATATCTTCTCTAGTTGCTCTTAAACCTAACTTTCCATTTTCATTATCAGTTCCATAATCAAGTGATACTAAAGCTCTCAAATAATTTCTTAAAGTTTCTATTTCAAAGGGAGTGTAATTATCAGCATTTAAAAACTTCATATCTTGATTTTTACTATTATAAATAGCTAAGGTTCTTTCTAATATTATATCTTTACTTTTCTCTAAAACATTAAGCTTTCCTTTGTATAATTTTTGATTATTATCGCGTCTTTCCATAGTTCCTCTTTTCTTTTTGATCAGTTATTTTATTCTTCAAGTGGGTGTTTCTCTCCTCCTAAAATTCCTGCCTGAGAATCTAAAATAATCCATTTTCCATCTATTAATACTTTATTCCATTGATGTGTCCATAAATCTTTATTTACATGTTGACTTTTAAGACCTGCTGCATCACATAATAAGGTTACAGCTTTGCATCTACCTGAACATGCTGCAATTTTTAATACTAAAGCTGCATACGCTTCATTACCATAGTTTTTCTTATAGGCTTCTGCACTTTGATTTGTTTGAACATCAACGTTTTCATAGATATACATCATTATAGCATAAGCTTTATCATAATCGCTCATACCAGGCTTAATAATCTTGGCAACTACTCTTTTAGCTTCTGCTTTAGCTAAACTTAGTCTACCAGCAACTGTACTTGTTGAGCTTCCACTTGAAGAACTACTTTTATTGCTAGTAGAACTTTTTTTACTTGTTGTTCCTTTACTTCCACTTGAAGTAGTTGTCTTTTTCTCTTTTACAGTAACTGTAAATTCTTTTGTTGTTTCATTACCGTTTTTATCAGTAGCAATTATTTTAATTTTATAAGTACCAGCTTTTTTAGTATCAACCGTACCATCTATTTTAAACTCTAATTCTCCATCAACCAAATCACTAGCTTTAATTCCGGATTTTAAATCTATTTTATCACCTACTGTTATGGTTTTATCTTTATAGCCTGTAATTTCAGGACTTTTAGTATCCTCAACTTTTAATTTTAGTTCTTTAGATACTTTAATTTTAGCTGTTTTTTCTTTAATAATTTTATATTTATAATTTTTTTCTAATTCAAACTTTACTTTAATTTCTCCAACTGTATCAAATAGGTATTCTGAATCTTCTTTTAATTCTTCGGAATCTACCGTTAATTTTATTTTTATATCATCTATTTCTTCTGTTTTAAGATATTTATTTAAAAATTCTTCATACGACCAACTAGTCCCATATTCAAGTATATCATCAAAATTTAAGATTGTATTCTTTAAATCTTTTTCAATATTTTGAATTTCTAAATTAACTTTTTTTAGTTTATCATGGTATAAATAGTAACCAATTCCTCCTAATATTAAAACTAAAATCGTAACAATAAGCAAGATTATTAAAATTATTTTCTTTTTGGATTTTTTTATTTTTTTATCCTTTTTATCTTTCCTTTTCATTACTTCTCCTATTTAATTTCATTTTAGTACCATGTTTTTTATTTGTAAATATTTAATCCCTAAAAAAGAAAAAAATTTACGTAAAAAAAAGGAATATTAAAATTATTAATATTCTCTTTATATAATAAGTTCATAAGGATTATTAATAGAGCCATCTCCTCTAGTTATTTTAACATCACTTTTTAAATACAAAGTTGGACGTACTCGATTACGATTAGAAGGGAGAATATTGATACCTACAATATTGTCATTAGTCCAAAGAGTGACATAATTCGATGCATTAGAAGATGGTGACAAAAGCCACTCATAGCTAATATGATTTGCTGTTTGGGCTAACCAACTTGTTTTAGCTGCTTCTGTACCATATATATTAAGTGTTGTTTCATTCCAATAACTACTATATGTTGAAAATCCGTAATCACTTGGATATAATAAGGCTATCTTTCCTATCCATGTTGCTTGATTACCATACCATACTTTACATCCGTTTTCATTTTCAGATTTTCCAGTATTGTCAACACAACTTTCTACATTTCTTTCATTAGCATAAGATTTTTTTGGTGTATCACTACTATAAGTAATTGTTCCTAAATAATATTTGATATCTTTTATCATATCTTTTGAATTTTTACTTAAGTAACTCATATAACCATCACTTGGTTGCTTTGTTTCTTTTTCACTTCCTGCATTTAACCAATATTGTAATCCTGCTGTTGCCCAATCATTATAATTCGTTACACTTGTCTTATTGTTCCAATAAGCAGTAACACTATCACCTTTTATATTATATATTTCTTCATTTACAGTATAAGTTTCTGGAAATACATTATTTAATACTTCATTTCTTACTATTTTAATTTCTTCTTCGTCATTTTCATCTTTAAATACTCCAATTATTCTCCATAATTCATCATTAAATGTTACATAATTATTAACATTAAGTCCAGAATACCTGTATTCTCTTATTTCTTCATTATTATTTTCTTTATATAAATCTCCTTTCTGATTAACTGCTACTAACCCACCTGTAAAATCTTCTTTACTACCTGAATAATTACTTACTAACTTTGATTTTACTTCTTCTACAAAGTTATTTTCATGTTTATCATCTTGATATAATTCTACATTTATACTTCCATAATATGTTTTATTTAATATCTCTTCTCCTCCTTCAGAATCTAACCATAGTTTTAAATAGATTATTTTACTATTTCCTACTTTTAAATCGTATCCTGTATATATTATATCTTTATCATTTTCTAAAGTATCACTTACTTGATATCTTTTATTATCAATTTCACTTACACTATATTTTATATATTTATTCTCTAATGTTGATTCTTTATTTATATCATTTATTAATTTTACTTCATATTTTCCTATATCTATTGTTCCTGTATTTTCTAAAGTTATTTTTACTTCCTGATTTGAAAATCCTTCTTCATCGCTTTTTGGTAGTTCTTCTCCTAAATTTATTCCTTTATCTATTTCTATTTTCATATTTAAGTTTCCTGTTGCAACTGT
>CANRJE010000090.1 GCA_947630865.1 uncultured Bacilli bacterium
ATATTTCAATATTGGACTCCATACTTCTTCCAAAGATACAAATTTTTCGATTATGCTTATAACAAGTTTCAACAATATGTTTTAAACGATAAATATTAGAAGCAAAAGTAGCAATAATAATTCTACTATTTGTTTCCGTATCAAAGATATCATTTAAAGCTGCATCAACCATTGATTCACTAGCAGATATTCCATCATTTAAGGCATTTGTAGAATCACTTATCAACATATCAACGCCTTCTTCACCAATTCTTGCCATTTTATGTAAATCTGCCATAGGTCCAATTGGGGTAAAATCAAATTTAAAATCTCCTGTTGTTACAATTGTTCCATTTGGAGTTTTAACTCTTATTCCATGAGAATCAGGAACAGAGTGTGTTGTTCTAAAAAAATCTACTTCAAAATGTTTAAATTTAATAACATCATCGCTTTTATATGCAAATAAATTATCAAATCGAATATTTTTATCGTTTAATTTTAATTTAATAAGTTCGGCTGCTTGATTAGGTGCATAAATGTTTTTAATATCAACGCTTCCTAAAAGAATTGGAATAGCTCCAATATGATCTTCATGTCCATGGGTTATAAATAGTGCTTTAATTTTACTTTCATTTTCTTTTAAATAAGTATAATCGGGAATTGTATAATCAATTCCTAACATAGTAAGTTCTGCAAAAGAGATACCAGCATCAATGATGATAATTTCATCTTCATGTTCAATGGCATACATATTTTTACCAATTTCACCTAATCCGCCTAAAATAACAAACCGAGTTTTAGACTCTAACTTCATTAAAAAATAATCCTCCTTTCTTTTTAAGATTTAAAGAACTAACTAAAACATTATACTATTTTTTTTAAAAGTTGTCTACTCAAAAATTTTATTATGTGTTAAAATAAACAAAAAGGAGGAGTATTATGGACCAAAATTTATTGACAAAAATAAGAGAAAACGTTGATATTGTCGAATTTATTGGTAAGTATATTCCTCTTGAAAAAAAAGGAAAAAACTATTTTGGACTTTGTCCTTTTCATAATGATACTAATCCATCTTTAAGTGTTTCAAGAGAAAAGCAGATTTTCAAATGTTTTGTTTGTGGCGAAGCAGGAAATATTTTTAATTTTTTAATGCATTATGAAAATATTTCATATCGTGAAGCTGTTTTGGAAATTGCAAAAGAAATTGGAATAAGTGTTAATGATAACTATAAACCAATGGTTGATAAAAATAAAGTGTACTATGATATTTATGATATTGCTAATAAATTTTTTCAAAATAATTTGTTATCTAAAGAGGGGGCTAAAGCTCGTAAATATTTAGAAGAAAGACACTTAACTAATGAAGTAATTAAAGAATTTCAAATAGGACTTTCATTAAGAGAACCTGATACTTTAACAAAAATGTTAGTTAAAAAAGGTTATGATATTAAATTATTAAATGATTTAGGTTTATCTAATAATGACTATGATACGTACATTAAAAGAATCATTTTTCCACTTTTTAATCCAAAAGGTGAAGTAAATGGTTTTAGTGGTCGTATTTATAATGGAGAAAATGCTAATAAATATTTAAATACAAAAGAAACTATAATATTTAAAAAAGGAGAAAATTTATTTAATTATCATCGAGCTAAAGAAGAAGTTAGACGTGCTAAATTTGTTATTTTAATGGAAGGATTTATGGCAGTTATCAGAGCTTATACGATAGGTGTTAAAAATTGCATTGCAACAATGGGAACAGCCTTAACAAATGAACAAATTTCTTTAATAAAAAAATTAAGTAATACGGTTTATTTATGTTTAGATGGAGATAATGCTGGAGAAACTGCTACTATAAAAAATGGAAAGTTATTGCTTGATGCTAATTTAAATGTCAAAGTTATTCCTTTAACAGATGGCTTAGACCCCGATGATTATATTTTAAAAAATGGGGCCGAAAGCTTTTATTCGTTGATTTCAAGTGCTATTACTTATAATGATTTTAGAATTAGATTACTAAAAAGGGGAGTTGATTTTAAAAGCTCAACAGAACTATCAAATTATGTTAATTCCGTCTTAAAAGAAATAAGTGTTGTAAATGATGAAATAAAACGTGAAATTATGTTAAAAAATCTTGCTAATGAAACTAATGTGTGGTATAATACTTTGGAAAAAAAGTTGAATGAATTAATGTCAAAGCAAGATGTAAAGTCTAAAATGGTAATTGTTAGTCCAAAAAATAAAGAAAAGAAAAAAGACAAATATGAAAAAGCTATGCAAACGATTATCTATTATATGCTTATAAATAAAGAAGTTATTACATTAGTTGAAAACAGTAAAATTTATTTTCCTAATCAAATTTATCGAACATTAGTTAGAGAAATTTCTTATTTTTATGAGCAATATGGTTACATTTCAATAGCTGACTTTGCTAGTTACATTAATGAAAATAGTGAAGTACAAGAGGCTTTTTCAGAAATTATTACCCTTGATTTAGATGAAGATATTAAAAAAGATGTTATTTTAGATTATTTAAAGGTAATTAAAAACTATAATGTGGCTCTTGAAATCAAAAGATTAGAGAATTTAATAATAAATGAAGTTGATCCTTTAGAACAAGCTAAAATAAGTAATCAAATCATGCAACTTAAAATAGGGAGTGAAAAAAATGATTAGTGAAGTTAAAACTTTTGAAGAAAGAAAAGAAGCTTTAGTAAAAGAAGGAAAAGTAAAAGGTTTTGTAACTTACGAACAATTAGCTAATGAATTAAAAGGTCTTGATGTTGATGCTGACTCTTTAGATGAACTTTATAATGTTTTACTTGAAAACAATATTGAAATTAAGTCTGAAGAAGAGGAGGGAGACATCGATGGTGGCGAAGAAATTGAATCTCCTGATAAAATTTTAGAAGATTTAACAAATTCTAAAGATATAAAAATAAATGATCCAGTTAGAATGTATTTAAAGGAAATTGGACGTATTAACTTGTTAACAAGCGATGAAGAGTTTGAATATGCTCGTCTTGCAACAGAAGGTGATGAACATGCTAAAACAATGCTTGCAGAATCTAACTTACGTTTAGTTGTTTCTATTGCTAAAAGATATGTTGGACGTGGCATGTTATTTCTTGATTTAATTCAAGAAGGTAATATTGGTTTAATGAAAGCTGTTGATAAGTTTGATCCAAGTAAAGGATATAAATTTTCAACTTATGCAACATGGTGGATTAGACAAGCTATTACAAGAGCAATTGCTGATCAAGCAAGAACAATAAGAATTCCTGTTCATATGGTTGAAACAATTAATAAACTAGCAAGAGTTCAAAGACAATTAACTCAAGAATTAAATCGTGAACCAACTGATGAAGAAATTGCAAAAAAATTAGGAATCTCCCTTGAAAAAGTTAGAGAAGTATATAAAATTAGTCAAGACCCAGTTAGTCTTGAAACTCCAATTGGCGAAGAAGATGATTCACATTTAGGAGATTTTATTAAAGACGAAAGAACAATGTCTCCTGAAGAATTTGCTGAAATTGGTATGCTAAAAGAAGAATTATCAGGAGTACTACTAACTTTAACAGAAAGAGAAGAAAAAGTTTTAAGACTTCGCTTTGGACTTGATGATGGACAATGTAGAACTCTTGAAGAAGTTGGACAAATATTCAATGTAACAAGAGAACGTATTCGTCAAATAGAAGCTAAGGCTTTAAGAAAATTAAGACATCCAAGTCGTTCAAGAAAGTTAAAGGATTTCTTAACTGATTAATGATAAATATTAGTAAAAGGCTACAATTAGTAGCCTCTTTTGTTCCTGATAATTCTAATATAATTGATGTAGGGTGTGATCATGCTTTATTAAGTATTTATTTATATAATAATTTAAAACATGTTTCAATAACCGCAAGTGATATTAATCCTAATCCTTTAAAAATTGCTAAAGAGAATTTAGAAAAATATCATTTAGAAAAAAAAATAAAGTTAGTTTTAAAAGATGGTTTAACTGATTTAGATAAAAATATTGATACTGTTGTTATAGCTGGTATGGGTGGTATTTTAATAAGTAAAATATTAACAAATACTGAAAATTTAAAAAATATTAAGAATATTATTTTATCACCTAATAATGATTTTCCAATAGTTCGTGAAACGATAAAGAAAATTGGTTTTAAAATAGTTAAAGAAAAATTAGTTATCGATAAAGAAAAAACATATTTAGTTTTAAAAGCAATAAGAGGTAAGAATAAAAAACTAGATTATTATTTTGGAATCCTTAATAAAACAGATTTAGAAGTAATATATTACTATACAAATATTTTAAATAAGAATACAAAAATATTAAAATCGATACCTAAAAAATATGTTAAAAGAATATTACTTTTAAAACTAGAAAATAAAAAAATAAAAAGATTTTTATTGACTACATCTAAGTAGTCATTTTTTTTAAAAAAATTAAAAAAAAGTTAATTTGTCAAATTACTTAATTTTTTTATCTTCAAATAGTAAAATTCACTTATAGCAATTTGGCATTTTGTAGAGAAAAACTTGTTTCAAATCGTGAAATTACCCTTTTGACAAGATTTTTTTTATTTGTTATAGTCTTTTTTGTTCCTACTCAAAAAGAGTTTTGGTTGGAATAGTTCGGGTATTATATTCAATATTCATATTTTCTTTTACTCTAATTCTGTATTTTGTTTTTATTTATTTTTTTACCCTTTAACTGGTTTTTAATACCCGAACTTAATTAATAAATTCTTAAAAATAGCATGATGAAAAACAGAAATTATCGATAATGAAATTTCTGTTTTTAATGTTATAATAAATAAGTATAATAAAATTATACAGGAAGGTAAGGTAGTATGTAGTATGATTGATTGGGACAAAATTGGTAAGTTCATAGCTGAACTTAGAAAAGAAAGTGGTATGACACAAGTGGATTTATCTAAACGTTTGTATACTTCAAGAGAAAATATTTCAAAATGGGAAAGAGGTATAAATAATCCAACGACTGAAACGTTAATTGAATTAAGTAAAATTTTTGGTGTTAGTGTTAATGAGCTTTTAGCAGGTGAAAGAAAAACAGAAGTAAATGTTGAACGAATTGATAATATTTCTGCTAATGCTTTAAAAGAAGGTGATGTAAAAGTCAAGAAAATGCTAATTAAATCAATAATAATTATTGTAGGTATTCTTTTAATATTCTTCATATATTATTTCATAAGTACTTATAATACAATTTATGTATAT
>CANRJE010000091.1 GCA_947630865.1 uncultured Bacilli bacterium
TATGGGGTAAGGGGTTTTATTGTCTTTTTTACAAAAACTTGTTTTTTATTTATGTTTTTTCAAAGCAATAGCATAAAGAAAAAATAATTGCTTAAAATTAAAAAATATCATATAATTTATATGAATGAGAGGAGAATTTATGGACGATTGTTTATTTTGTAAAATTATTAAAAAAGAAGTACCTAGTGAAATTATATATGAGGATTCAAACTTCTTAGTCTTTTTAGATATTAAACCTGCAACGAATGGAGATTCTTTAATTGTACCTAAAAAACATTATTTAGATTTAACAACAATTCCTGATGATTTATTAATAAAGATGAATAATGTTATCAAAAAATTATATCCTATTTATAAAGAAAAACTTGGTTGTGTTGGTTTAACTTTAACAACTAATAAAGATTATGCTCAAGAGATTAAACATTTGCATATTCACTTTATACCAAGATATGAAAATGATAAAGTTGGATATTTATCTAATAAAGAAATACTAGAAGATTTAAAAACTATTAAAGAAAAATTAACAAAATAAGCCGAGAATTAATCGGCTTTTTATTATAACTTTTTAATTAGATATAGATAATTAATATTAGCAACCTTCTGATCTATAATTAGTACAAACTAAACAAGCTTTATAATTAAAAGTATAGTTTATACCTTTATCAGCACCTCTAGTAATTTTTACATAACTAGAGTTACAATTTCCACCTTTTGGATCTTTTATCGTATCAATAAAGCCACCTGTTTTTAAATCATTATAGGAAACATTTAAACTTCCTCCTACTTGAGGACGTTTATCAATATTTTTAATAAGATAATTTCTAGCTGAACCAGATAAAGTTGATTCGTAGTTTTTATAAACAGAATTTCGGCTATTTTCCAAAATATAGGTAACTGAAACAACAGCAATTCCTGAAATGATAGAAATTATAATTATTACACCCAATAGTTCAACTAATGTAAATCCTTTATTCATATGACAACTATTTAATCAATAAGAATATATTCTTATCAATAATCCTTTCTCTTAATTTTTAATTTATTAATACCAAAAACTATACTTTAACTATTTTATAATACTTCTATATTAATATATCATTTTTAAGAGAATTTTTAAAGAGTTAAACCATTCTTTTTAAATTTTTCTTTTTTAAAATTATTTTTCTTAAAAAATCGACTGGGAAAACTGTTAAAGCAATCAAGATAATCAAAAAGAATTCTTTAATTGTTAAACCATAAGTTCTAAATAAATCTCCTCCAAAATAAATTAAATAAACTTGAACTACAATAATAAAACCTATAACTAACAAAAATATTTTATTTTTTAAAATGTTAGAAAAGATATTTATACGATATGTTCTAGCATTAAATGAATTAAAAATACCTATAAAGATGAAAAGAGCAAAATAAGCTGTCATTAGATATTTATTGTTATCACCCATTCTAAATACTTGATGAACAATAGGAAGCTTTAAAAATAAAATACAAAGAGTAGCTGACCAAATAGAAGTAGTTGCTATTTCATTATACATATAACTATTCATAATAGGTTCATCACTTCTTTTTGGAGGTTCATCCATATATTCAAGAATTGCTGGTTCAAAGGAGAATGCTAACGCTGCAAAAGTATCCATAATCATATTAAGCCACAACATTTGAACAATAGTAATTGGAGATGTAAATCCAATAAAAGGTCCTATAATAGAAAGTAAAACTGCACACATATTAACACTTAATTGGTAAATAATAAATTTTCTAATACTTTTGAAAATAGTTCTACCATATAAAATAGCCTTGCTTATCGATAAAATATTATTATCAAGAATTACAATATCCGAAGCTTCTTTACTAACTTCTGTACCAGATCCCATAGCAAATCCAACGTTTGCTTTCTTTAAAGCTGGAGCATCATTTACCCCATCTCCTGTCATACCAACTACTTGATCCATATCTTCAATAATTCTAACCAAACGACTTTTATCACTAGGAAGGGCTCTTGCAATAACTTTTATATCATTTATTTTAGCTTTTATCTCCGTATCACTCATTAATTTCATTTCACTACTTGATAAAATTATGTCGCGATTACTATTTAAAATACCGACTTCATTTGCAACCCCTTTAGCTGTTTCTTTGCTATCACCAGTTATCATTATGACTTTAACATGGGCTTTCTTAATTAATTCTATTCCTTCTTTAGCTTCCTTTCTTATTTCATCTTTTAATAAAATTAAACCCATAAAAACTAAATCTTCTAAATTAGTATTTCCTTTTTTATATGCTAAGGCAATAACTCTAATACCTTTGGAAGTTGCTAATTGAATAGTTTTTGAAATTTTATCATAATTAACAATATTTTGAACTTTTAAAGTATTATCTAAAAATTTATTACATTTAGGTAATAATACTTCACTAGCACCTTTAAAATAAGTCAAATTCTCATGACCATTATTTAAAGTTACACTACTATATTTTATTGAACTATCAAAAGGAACTCGAGTTATTATTTTTTTCTTATTCTTGATATCTTTATTTAAAAATTTTAAAATTGATCTATCAGTTGAATTGCCACTTATAACCTCTCCTTTAGAATCAAATAGACTATCGTTATTATAAAAAAGTGCTTCAAAATAAAAGTTATATCGAGGATTATTACAAATATCATTTTTAGTTAAACTTCCTAAACTACCATTCAATATATCAATTACTTCTAATTTACCTTTTGTAAGGGTACCTGTCTTATCAGTTAATAAAAAATTTAAATTTCCAGCTGTTTCAATTCCTACTAATTTTCTAACTAAAACATTATCTTTTAACATTCTTTTCATATTACTTGATAAAACTAGAGTTATCATCATAGGAAGACCTTCAGGAACAGCAACAACTATAATGGTTACACTTAAAGTCAAAGCATAAATCAAATGATTCATCAAAACGGGCCAATTAGTAATAGTTTCTTTAATTAAATTTAAATCAAAATTATTAGCAATTACAATACTTGAAAATAGATAAGAAAAACTAACAAGAAGAGCTCCAACATAACCAATTCGACTGATAATTTTAGCAAGTTTAGTTAATCTAGTTTTCAAAGGGCTTGATGGTTTTTTATCTTGAAGTTCTAAGGCTAAACGACCATAAACTGTATTCATACCAACATTTAAAACAAGCATTTCCCCTACTCCCGAATAAACAGTTGTTCCACGAAAAAGATTATTCTCATCTCGTCT
Organism: uncultured Bacilli bacterium; assembly: GCA_947630865.1. Classification (GTDB taxonomy): domain Bacteria; phylum Bacillota_I; class Bacilli_A; order RF39; family UBA660; genus RUG591. The sequence continues at coordinate 3,228 of CANRJE010000091.1, forward strand.
TTCATACCCATTGTATGCCTTTTTTTTACTTTCTTTAGTTTCTCCATTTAAAACACTTTCATCTACAGAAAGATTACCATTTATTAAAATACCATCAGCAGGTATCTTATCACCAGATACTAATAAAACTACATCTGATTTAACAATGTCATTAATATCGATTTCTAAAACCTCACCATTTCTTCGAACACGAACTTTTATTCTTTCAGCTTCTTGTCCTAGTTTAAGAAAAGCTTTTTCACTTCCATATTCCGAAATAGTTGAAATAAATGTTGCTAAAAAAACAGCAATTAAAATACCAATCGTTTCATAGAAATCAAAATCTCTAAATAAAAAAACAATTTTGATAGCTAAAGCAATTAAAAGAATTTTAATAATTGGGTCTCCTAAAGATTCTAATAAAAGTTCTAAAAATTTGTGTTTTTTTTCAACTTCAATTGCATTGGTTCCATATTTTTTTCTTGATTCAATTACTTCTTCATTACTTAGTCCATTATTGTTCATGTAATCCTCCAGTTAATTTTATGCTCGAAAGAAAAAATAATTCAAAAAGAAAAAGATTAAATTATTTTAACCTTCATCTTCTAATGTTTCTGTTTCTAAAATAATTCTCCCTGTATCATATTTTTTAAGCATTTAAGAAAAATATTTAAGAAATTATCTTTTTTTACATCTTGATTAACTGTTACTAAAACTTCATCAATCATATTGCCTAAATCATCTTTTACTACAAGTTTACCAATTGTATCTCCTTTTTTAATTGGCAGTTTTATTTCATCTAAAATTAAATTAGATTTATATTCCTTATCTTTATCACTTTGTTTTTTTAAAATAGTAACATCAGTTTTTGCAACAATCTCAATTTTCTTTTGATTGGCTTTATCAATTTCAATTTCTCCTAGTTTTTCAAAAGCTTTTTTGATAGTAGTCACTTCATATAAGTTAAAACCATAATCTAAAAGTTCTGCTGTTTCAGCGTTTCTAGTCTTACCATCTGGTTCACCAAGAACAATTGCAAGAAGACGCATACCATTTCTTTTAGCCGTAACAGCCATACAATAAAGAGCATTATCAGTCATGCCTGTTTTTAACCCATCAGCTCCTTGATAAGTTCTAATTAATTTGTTGGTATTAACAAGCCAAAATTGATTATTTGTTCCCTTTCTTAAATAATCTTCATAGATACTTGTAAATTTAAAAATATCTTCATGTTTCATTAATTCCTTTGCAATTATAGCCATATCATAAGCAGTTGAATAATGGTTATCTTCATCTAAACCAGTTGGATTTACAAAATGTGTATTTTTAAGGCCTAATTCTTTTGCTTTATCATTCATCATCTTAACAAAATTAGCTTCACTTCCACCTATTCGTTCAGCCATAACAACAATTCCGTCATTAGCACTTGCCATCATTATTCCTTTAATCAAATCTGAAACCGTCATTTGTTCTCCTTCAGAAAGCCAAATTTGTGACCCACCCATACCAGCTGCATTTTTAGATACTTTAACTTTTTCTGTTAAACTGATACTACCTTTTTCAAGAGACTCCATAACAAGAATCATGCCCATCATCTTTGTCATAGAAGCAACAGCTAGTTTTTCATTTGAATTTTTCTCATATATTATTGTTCCAGTTCCAACTTCCATTAAAAGTCCTGCTTTAGCATTACTTAATAAATCATTAGCAGCCTTAACTTTTAGAGGAAGAAGATTAAATATAAAAACAAAAATTAATATTATTGTTAAATTTTTTTTCATAAAACCTCCATTTAAGTTTATGAAAAAATATTCAAGACATAACTAATATCTTGAATATAATATTAAGAATACCAAAATTTTAATTTTAAAGATAAATTATAAGTTATGAAAACTAATCTGTATATTATCTAGTTTGATTAGATTTTTCGAGTATCTTTTTAATTTTATTAATGCCAAGATTAGTTGCTTTAGATATTATATCAAG
>CANRJE010000092.1 GCA_947630865.1 uncultured Bacilli bacterium
TCTAAGTGAAGTTCTCCCATACCAGCAATAACAGTTTGACCTGTTTCTTGATTAGTATGAACTTTGAAGGTTGGGTCTTCTTCAGCTAATTTTTGAAGAGCAATACCCATCTTTTCTTGGTCAGCCTTAGATTTAGGTTCAACAGCAAGTTCAATAACAGGTTCTGGAAATTCCATTTGTTCAAGAATAACTGGTTTCTTTTCATCACATAAAGTATCACCAGTTGTTGTATTTTTAAGTCCTACAGCAGCTGCAATATCACCAGTATAAACATCAGTTATTTCAGTACGATGATTTGCATGCATTTGTAAAATACGACCTATTCTTTCTTTAGCATCTTTAGTTGAATTTAGTACATAAGAGCCACTTGATAAGTGTCCTGAATAAACTCTAAAGAAAGTTAAACGTCCAACAAAAGGATCAGTCATAACCTTAAATGCTAAAGCACTAAATGGTTCATCATCACTTGGATGTCTAACTGTTTCTTCTCCATCTAATGTTACTCCTTTAATAGAAGGAATATCAAGAGGTGAAGGTAAATAGTCAATTACAGCATCAAGCAATAATTTGATTCCCATGTTTCCAAGAGCTGTTCCACATAATACTGGGAAGAATTTAACAGCAAGAGTACCTTTTCTGATAGCACTCTTTAACATTTCAACAGAGATTTCTCCACCATCAAGGTAAGTCATCATCATATCATCGTCAAATTCAGCAACAGCTTCGATTAATTCTTCACGTTTTTCATTAGCAATATCAACTAAATCAGCTGGTATTTCAATTTCTTTAGCTTCTTCTTCTTGTTTTCCATCGTATTCATAGGCTTTCATTGTAACTAAATCAATAACTCCATGGAATTCTGATTCAGAACCAATTGGCCATTCGATAGGTTTAGCATTAACACCTAATCTTTGATCGATAGATTTTAAACTATAAACAAAATCTGCCCCCATTTTATCCATCTTATTAGCAAAAATAAGTCTTGGAACCATGAATTCAGTAGCCTGACGCCATACTGTTTCAGTTTGAGGTTCAACACCAGCTTGAGCATCTAAAAGAGCAACTGCTCCATCTAATACTCTTAAACTACGACTAACTTCAACCGTGAAATCTACGTGACCTGGAGTATCTATTATATTTAAACGATATTTTTTCCAATAAGCAGTAGTAGCAGCACTAGTAATAGTAATACCACGTTCTTGCTCTTGTTCCATCCAGTCCATTTGAGACTCACCATCATGAGTTTCACCAATTTTATGGATTTTCTTTGTATGGAATAAAACACGTTCTGTACAAGTAGTTTTACCTGCATCAATATGTGCCATAATTCCAAAGTTTCTTGTCATCAATAATGATGTTTCACGAGCCATAAAATATCTTCCTTTCTACCAACGATAATGAGCAAAAGCCTTATTAGCTTCAGCCATTCTATGAGTATCTTCTCTCTTCTTAACTGCTCCACCTGTTCCATTAGAAGCATCAATAATTTCATTTGCTAGATTAAGAGCCATAGAGTTTCCTCCACGAAGTCTAGCATAATTTACTAACCAACGAAGTCCTAATGTTTGACTACGCTTTGCATTAACTTCAATTGGTACTTGATAATTTGAACCACCAACACGACGAGATTTAACTTCAAGTTGAGGTTTTATATTTTCTAAAGCTTTTTCAAAAACTTTAATTGGGTCTTCACCCGTTTTTTCTTTTACCATATCAAAAGCATCATATAAAATCTTTTCAGCTTTTCCTTTTTTACCATCAAGCATGATACGATTAATTAACTTTGTAACAACTTTTGAATTATATATTGGATCTGGTAAAACATCTCTTACAACTGCACGTCTTTTACGCATATTTTTTCCTCCTTTCAGTAATTACTTACTTATTTACTAATTAATTTTTCTTTTTTTCTTTTTTAGCACCGTATTTACTACGACCTTGTTTTCTATCTTTAACTCCAGCCGTATCAAGTGTTCCTCTTATAATATGATATCTAACACCGATTAAATCTGGTACACGTCCACCACGAATTAAAACAACGCTGTGTTCTTGTAAGTTATGTCCTTCACCAGGAATATAACAAGTAACTTCCATACCATTAGATAATCTAACACGAGCATACTTACGTAAAGCTGAGTTAGGTTTCTTTGGAGTCATTGTACCAACACGAACACATACACCACGTTTTTGAGGAGCATTAATCTTTGTTTGTTTTTTTTCTATTGTATTAATTCCAACTAATAAAACTGGTGATTTTGGTTTTCTAACTTTCTTACTACGACCTTTTCTAACTAATTGATTTATTGTAGGCATATTCTCTCCTTTCTAACACATATCCAGGTGTGTCAATTTGCTACATAAAATTAAAACTTATCTAAAATAAGCCCAATTTCACAAACATGAATACTATACAATAGTTCAAGAAAGTTGTCAATAAATTTTTACTTTTTTTCTTTATTTTTAACAACTCTTTTATAATTTATGCAATAATTACTTCTTCTTTACAATAATTATTTTTTGAAATTAGCAATATCAATTTTTAATTTATCATAATCTATATCATCTATTCCAAATAAAACTTTAATCTCATCTTCACTATAACCACTTGTAACTAACATATTATCAAATAAAGATACCCCATCTCTCCTTAAAAAATTTCTTATTTTTAATATCATTTCAAATAATTCTATATTTTTTATAATTAATCTAGCATCTTCAATTCTAAAAACATTACTTAATGATATATTTTTTATATTTTTACTTTCTAATAAGAAAACACCTCCATTTAAAAAATCAAAATCAATTTTAACAAACTTTTTATAAAAATCTTCTTCATTAAACTCTTTATTTCTTTTAAAATAAGTCAAATTACTCTTTAAATAACTATTTAACATTCTATAAACTTCTATGATATCAGAATCTAAAACCTCTATCATAAAAGATTTTGTATTTTTAGAAAAACTTAAATTTAAAGATTTATCTTTATTTCTATAAGAAAAATCATTATCAATTAAATAACTTAATTCTCCTTCACTATTCTTTAATATTTCTATTCTACTTACCCCTTCATATTCATTAGCTATTTTATAATTAACAAGTAACATAAAACTATCTTGATTTATATTAATAATATTTCCTTCTATATATCCTAAACTAGAATCAAAAGAAAATCTAATATCATTATCATTTATAATAACTTTCCCTACTTCTAAATTACTTTGATCATATATTTTAAAGATATCATTTTCTAAATAAACATCAACATTAAACATTTTAAAAAATACTTTCAAACTTAATAGTAATTTATCATAATCTAATTCCATAATTTTTTCTCCTTTAATATTTCTAATGTTAAATATAGATAACGTTTAACTATAATACCTTCTTTTTTTATTTTTGAAAAGATATTTTTAAATTATATTGTTTAATTTTTAACAAATTGTTATACTACAAACAAGGATGTGATAATTTGAAAAGATTTTTAAAAGGATTAGGACTAGTAATTTTAAATATTATTTTATTTGTAGCAATATCAAGTCTTTTATTACTATTACCAATTAGAAAAGTTGTAGCAGAAGATACGATTAAAGATATTATTTTAGATTTTGATATTGAAAGTGCTGTTAATAATAATGATGATGTCAAAAATGAAGTAAAAAATTTATTTAAACCTATCTATGATGAAGCTAAAGAATTTGGAATTGATGAAGAAGTTGTTAATAAATTAATTAATTCTAAAGAAGTTAAAGAATTAATTGGTACAGCAACTGGTAATTTAATTGAATCAGCATTAACTGGAAAAGATAAAAAAATTATATCTGATAATGATATTGAAAAATTAATAAACAAAGCTTTTGAAAATATAAATAAAAATAGTGAACAAAAATTAAGTAAAACAGAACAAGATAAGATTTTAAATGCTGTTAAAGAAAACATTAAGATGGTTCAAGAAGCAATTCCTGATAATACTTTGATTGAAGATAACTTAAATTCTAACCAAAAAAGTAATTTAAAAATAGTTAGATTTATTTTAAGTGACAAATTATTATTTTATATTTTAGGTATCATTATTATTGCTATATTAGGTATATTAATATTAGATTTTAAAAAAGGTAAATGGATTAAAGATATTGCAATTACTACTCTTATTTCAGCTAGTCTTTCTTTAATTTCTACTGTTATTATAACTTTACTTAGCAAAATACTTTTAAAAGATGCTAGAACTATTATGAATATTGCTAAGAGATTTCTAAACTTTAGTTTAGTTCTATCAATAGTTATTTTAGTTATAATGATTCTTATTTTAATTAGTTATGTTATTCTTAAAAAGAAAAAAGAACCTAAAGAAGCAATCGATTAAAATACAAATTTTGTTATAAAGTAAAATATCTCAAGTATTATTTTTAAATTTTTTCTTATATAATTTAATATGAATAATCAAAATGAAAAACAAATAGAACTTATAAATGGTCAAATAATAGGAATATTTTTATTTATCCTAACTTTGATTGTTTCTTTAGTTGTTGCCTATAATGAAAAGTTACAAAGAGAAAATAAATCTTCTCTTTTTTCTAATAAAGAAGCTCTTGATATTTCTTTTATAAATAGATTAGTTGTTGTCCTTTTAGGTATTTATTTTTTATATGATGCTTATGAAAGAAGAAGGATTTCAACTAATAAAGATGACCCTAGTTCTAAATTACAAATTTTGGCTGCTTGGCTTGCTTTACTTGCTTCAGTAGTTATTCTCTATATCATTATCATTAATTATAATAATAGGAATTTTAATCCTGCTGATATTGAAGAACCAACTCTATAAAAAAATCGTTACTAAAATTAAATACCTCGAGTGCAAAAGTA
>CANRJE010000093.1 GCA_947630865.1 uncultured Bacilli bacterium
ATAATAAAACTTTAGCAGGTCAACTCTATTCAGAATTAAAAGAATTATTTCCTAATAATCGTGTTGAATATTTTGTTAGTTACTATGATTATTATCAACCAGAAGCTTATGTACCATCAAGTGATACATATATTGAAAAAGATGCTCAAATAAATGATGAAATCGATGAACTTCGTCACTCAGCAACTAGTGCTTTATTATCACGAGATGATGTCATTGTAGTTGCCAGTGTATCTTGTATCTATGGTATTGGAGAAGTAGCAGAATATCAAAATAAAACTATTACTTTAAATGTAGGAGATAAGGTTGACCGTAATAAAATTATGTTAAAACTTGTTGATATGCTCTATGAAAGAAACGAAATGGATTTTAAACGTGGTACTTTTAGAGTTCGAGGAGATACTTTAGAATTAATACCTGCTTATGAACATACAAATGCTTTAAGAATTGAATTCTTTGGTGATGAAATAGATAGAATAAGTGAAATTGATTCTCTTACTGGTGCTATAATCACGAATAAAAAAAGTATAACTATCTTCCCTGCAAGTCACTTTGTAACTAATGAAGAAACATTAAAATTAGCAGTTAAAAATATTAAAGAAGAATTAGCTGAACGTATAGAATATTTCAATAAAAATAATAAACCACTAGAAGCAGAAAGAATTAGAGAAAGAACTAACTATGATATGGAAATGCTACTTGAAACGGGATTTTGTCATGGAATTGAAAATTATTCAAGACATCTTGCTTTAAAAGAACCGGGAGCAACTCCTACTTGTCTTCTTGACTTTTTTCATAAAGACTTCCTATTAGTAATTGATGAAAGCCATGTAACTGTCTCTCAAGTAAGAGGAATGTATAACGGAGATAGAGCTAGAAAACTAAATCTTGTTGATTACGGATTTCGTCTTCCTAGTGCTCTTGATAATCGTCCTTTAAAATTTGATGAATTTGAATCTAAATTAAACCAAGTAATATATGTATCAGCAACTCCAGGTGATTATGAACTTAATTTAACAAATAATAAATATGTTGAACAAATAATAAGACCAACGGGATTATTAGATCCAACAATTGAAGTAAGAAAAACTAAAGGTCAAATCGAAGATTTACTTGGAGAAATAAATGAACGAATTAACCTTAATGAACGAGTTCTAGTTACCACCTTAACAATTAGAATGGCTGAAGAATTAACTAATTATTTAAAACAAATGGATATAAAAGTTGCCTATCTTCATTCTGAAATTAAAACACTTGAAAGAATGAAAATAATAAGAGATTTAAGACTTGGAACTTATGATGTTCTTGTTGGTATTAATCTTTTAAGAGAAGGTCTTGATATTCCTGAAGTTAGTCTAATAGCAATTCTTGATGCTGATAAAGAAGGGTTCTTAAGAAGCAGTAGAAGTTTAGTTCAAACAATAGGTAGATGTGCAAGAAACGAACACGGTCATGTTATTTTGTATGGGGATAAAATAACTGATAGTATGGAATATGCAATTACAGAAACAAAAAGAAGAAGAGATATTCAAGATAAATATAATAAAGATCATGGTATTGTTCCTAAAACTATTATTAAAGAAATTCGAGATTTAATTTCTAATGTTGATGAAAATACTAAAGAAAAAGAAACTAAAAAATTAACTAAGAAAGAAAAAGTTACAATGATAGCTAAAATTGAAGAAGAAATGAAAGAAGCTGCTAGGGAACTTGATTTTGAAAGAGCTATGCAACTTCGTGATATTTTATTTGAAATGAAAGTTGATATAGGAGAATAATGAAATTTACTAAAATTTATATAGAAATAACTAATATATGTAACTTAAATTGTTCTTTTTGTAGTGCTCCCAAAAGAAAATTAGGTAGTATCCCTTTAGATAAGTTTGAATACATTTTAAAAAAAATAAAACCTTATACTAAAACTATTTATTTACATGTTAAAGGAGAACCACTTTTGTATAAAAACTTAGATAAATTATTAACTTTGACAGAACAATACAAATTCAATGTTCGAATAACTACTAATGGTACTCTTTTAAAAGATAAAATAAATATTCTAAAAAAACATAAAAATATCAAACAATTAAATATTTCTTTAGAAGCAGAACAAAAAAAGAAAATTATTTTGAAGATGTTTTCTATTCATGTATCGAACTTTCTAAAAATATCCCCATTGTTTTAAGAATTTGGTTACTTGATAATTATAAATTAGATAAAATATCCACCGAAATTGTGGATAAAATTATTGAGTATTTCAACTTAAATAAAAATTTCCACCAAATTGTGGAAAAAGAAAATAATATTAAAATACAAGATAATATCTATTTAGATAAGGATAATAAATTTACTTGGCCAACTGATTTAAAAGAAAATAATGAATATGTTGGAACTTGTTTTGGAACAAGAACACATATAGCTATTTTAGTAAATGGTGATGTTGTTCCATGTTGTCTTGATAGTAATGCTGTTTTAAAACTAGGAAACATTTTTGAAGAAAATCTTGAAGATATTTTAAATAGTAAACTTTTTAAAGAATTAAATGAAGGATTTAAACATAATAGATTAATCTCAAACTTTTGTAAAAATTGTGGATTCCGTATTCAAAAACTTAAATAACTATTGCAAACTAATAAATTAAGTGATATTATAACTTTTAAATTTAGGAGGGTTTTATGGCAGAAAGAGAATATCATACTATAGCTTATGTAAAGGATATTGCTATTGTAAAAAGAAACAATGGGGATTGTTGTTTAATAGATATAAATACCAATGAAGTAGTTGCTCCATTTGATAATTTTTTCAGTTTTGAAATTGAAGGAAATCGTTTAATATTTCAATATAAAGTAAACAAGGTAAGATTATTTGATATAAAAACTAAAGAAATAATACTTGAAAATGCTGATTGTATAGCACCACATGCTATTTATAAAACTTCTGATAACTTTTATCATGCAATAAGTTATTTTGAAGCTTTTGATACTTTAACACATCTTATATTTCAAGATATAAAAGAAATTGGTAATGGATTTTATGCTATTAAAACTGAATCAGGTTATGGTATTTATCATATAAATTATGGTATTATTGCTCAACCTATTTATTATGAAGGAATAACTATCAAGAATAATTTAGTAGTTTTAAGACGTAACAGCAAAGATACTGTTATTCATTTAACAATCGATAGTATTAAAAATAAGAAAGGAAATATTTTGACTTTTGATCATGTAGAAATTGATGATAATTTTAAAATTATATATGCATTTACTAATAATGTTATTCATTGCTATTCAGTAAGTGATGAAGGAGAATTAAAAGAATTATTTTTCATATTTGACTTTGATACAGTAAATCCGATTTATAATCAGGATACTAATACTTTTAATATTAAGGCTAATTCCCTTTCAAGTTTTACTATAAATGAAAAAAATTATAAACTAGTAAATGGAAGTTTACAAAAAGATGATGATTTTAACAAAAGCAAAACAAAAGTTATAAAGCCACCAAGTTGCAATTTTTAATAAGAAGTGATATAATTTTGGCATTGAAGGAGTGAGGATATGAAATATTGTTCTAATTGTGGTTCGGAATTAAAAGATGGAGCTGATATCTGTTTAAATTGTGGAAAAATTGTTAATAAGAGACAACCAGAAGAACCTATTAATACTAATCCTAATGCCAAAAGTAAAATAGCTGCTGGTGTATTAGGTATCCTACTTGGAGCCTTTGGAGTACATAATTTTTATTTAGGATATACTGGTAAAGCTGTAGCTCAATTATTAATAACTTTACTATCTTGTTTCTTTCTTTCACCAGTATCAGGAATTTGGGGTTTAATAGAAGGAATATTAATATTATGTGGAAGCATCGATAGAGATGCTAACGGAAGAAAATTAGTTGACTAAAAATAATAAAAGGTTAATAACCCTTTTTCTTTTTTTACTCATATTCCTAATTCCTATTTTTTTTGGTATTAAAATAAATTGTCCTATAAAAAAATATTTCCACTTTTCATGTCCTGGCTGTGGGTTAACAAGAGCAATTATCTCTCTTTTTAAATTTGATATTTTAAAGAGCATTCATTATAATATTTTAGGAATTCCTTTATTCATAATATTATTAATTAGTTATTTTTTAATAATAGTTGATATTCTAAAAAAAAGAAACTATTTATCTAGTTTCTGGTTAAAAATATCTAAACATTATAAATTAATTATCTTTCTTCTTATAATTACTTTTATTATCAATAATATAAACAAGATTTAAACTTGTTTTTTTTATCCTAATAATACATCTAAAACCATCATTATAACAAAGCCAACTAAAGAACACATTGCCATTAAATCTTTATTTTCATTAGTTTGACTCTCAGGTATTAATTCTTCAATTACAACATAAATCATAGCTCCAGCTGCAAAGGCAAGTAAAAATGGTAAAAGTATTCGAATTTTTAAAACAAGAATAGCTCCAACAACTCCAGATATAGGTTCAACAATACCACTTAATTGCCCAATAAAGAAAGCTTTTCTCCGCGATACTCCTTCTCTTCTTAAAGGAACAGATACTGCCGTTCCTTCAGGAAAATTTTGAATACCAATACCAGTTGCTAAAGTCCAAGCTGACATTAAAGTTGCTCCATCTAATCCATATAAAGTAGAACCAAAGGCAACTCCAACTGCTAATCCTTCTGGAATATGCAACTTAGTACACAAAAAAAG
>CANRJE010000094.1 GCA_947630865.1 uncultured Bacilli bacterium
AAAATTTCTATTTACTTGTCATTACATAAAAAAATCATCAAAAAAAATTTAAAAAAACCGAAACTCAAATAAAAAAAACTTAACTAATTTGAATATTGTGGTATACTTATAATAGGGAGAAAATATGAAAAGACGAAAATTGAATAAAAAAAGAGTTTTTATAGCTGTTGTTATTTTACTTGTTATATTGTTGGAAATAATAAATCCAATAAAAATATATAATAAGCATGTTTTAAAAGACTTAAATTATTCTAATGAAAGCATTAAAGAAATATTAAATAAACATTTTATTAAAGAAGTTAAAAATATACCATATAGTAAAACTTTAGATTTAGTATTTAAAAGTAAAGACTTTAAAAAAGAAAATTTTGATGTATATAAAGAATTACCATATAGAGAACTTAAAAACTATACTAAAGATGTTAATGAATTAGTTACTAAAGGATATAAAACTGAAGAAATTAAAAACATTATAAAAAGTGCAACAGATGATTCAATAGAAGATTTTTTAAAGAGAGATTATGTAAAAGACATCAATGAATATTTAGCTATTGATTTTTCTATATTAGGTAACTATGATAGATATATTGAATATCAAAAAGGTAATGCTCTTGATAAAGAACAGATAGTTTTATATGTTAATTTAGGACTTGACAAAGAACAATATGAAGATCCAGTTAAAGTTTCTAAGTTTAGTTATACTATGTTAGTTAATAAATACAATTACTTAGATGAAGATTTCATTCCAGATGACTTAGTAACAGTTCCAAATGATTATGCAGTAGATACAAAAGAAAAAGTTAATCAAACAGCTCTTGAAGCATTTCAAAAAATGTCAGATGCTTGTAAAAATGAAATAGGTTCTAAAGTTTTAGTAAGATCAGCTTATAGAGATTATAAAAGTCAAGAAGAAACTTATGAAACATATCTAAATGCTTATGGTAAAAAGTATGCTGAAAATTATGTTGCCCATCCAGGTTTTTCTGAACATCAAACGGGGTTAGCTATTGATATAAAAGCAGAAAGTAGTAACACTTTTAAAGGAACACCTGAAAGTAAATGGTTAATAGAAAATGCTTACAAATATGGATTTATTTTAAGATATGAAAGTGATACTGAAGAAATAACAAAAGTTAAGAGTGAGGCTTGGCATTACCGTTATGTTGGATTAGATATTGCTAATTATATTCATGAAAATGATATGACTTTTGATGAATATTACATAAGATTTTTAAATAAATAAAAGAATAAAAGGAGGTATATATGTACGATTTAGGTCCTCAATTTAAATTAAATAAAGAAGATTTGATTGTTGATCCTAGTTGTGTTGTAACTGGGCCAAGATTTCGTCTTCAAGTTTTAACTGAACGATTAATACGATTAGAATATAATGAAAATGGTAAATTTGTTGATTCAGCATCAGCTTTAGTTATAAAAAGAAAATTTCCTAAACCAGAATTTAATATTAAAGAAGATCAAGGATATGTTTATGTAGAAACGAAATATTTAGTTTTAAAATATCAGAAAAATGCGAAGTTTAGTGAAAAGAATCTTTCAGGTACTATAATTTATAGTCGTAAAGAATGGTTTTATAATCAAAAAGAAGTTAAAAATTACGGAGGCACAACAGTATCTCTTGATAACACTTTAAAAATGCCAGATCTCAGCAAAGGATTAATAAGTCCTGATATGTGTGTTGTAATAGATGACTCTGATAGTGTTGTTTTAGATGAAAACTCTAATGTATATCAAAGAGATGAAGGTTCAAAGGATATTTATTTATTCGCTTATGGTACAAATTTTAATGAAGTTTTAAAAGATTATTTTGTTTTAACAGGAAATCCTGCCTTTCTTCCTCGTTATGCACTTGGTAATTGGTGGAGTCGTGATATGCCTTATCTTGATGATCATATCGTTACACTTTTAAATAAGTTTAGAATTAATAGTATACCTATTTCCGTTTTTTTATTTGATAAAGATTGGTCTTTAAAAAGTCCTAATTTATCAACAACATCTGGTTTTACTTTTAATAAAAATTTAATAAGAGATCCAGCTAAATTAATTGATATAATTCATCAAATGAATGTTAAAGTTGGTATTAAAGTAAATCCCAAAGATGGTATTTTCCCTCATGAAGAATATTTTAATACAGCTAGAGAATATATTTCTTTAAATAAGAAAGGTTATATAGATTTTAATCCTTTTGATGCAAGATTTATGGATTTATATTTCAAAATATTTTTACATCCGTTAGAAAAACTAGGAGTTGATTTCTTTTGGAATGATTATGATGTTTTAGACAATAGAAGTACTTTATTTATTTTAAACGATTATATGAAAAAAGATATTGAAAGAAGTGGAAAAAGAGGTTTAATTTTAGGAAGAAATGCTAATTATGCTCCTCATAGATATCCTGTTTTATACTCTGGAAAAAATCAAATTAGTTTTGAAGTTTTAAAAATGTTACCACTTTTCAATATAACAGCTTCTAATATTGGAGTTTCTTATTGGAGTCATGATGTTGGAGGTTCTGTTGGAGGAATTGAAGATAATGAACTTTATATAAGAAGTGTTCAATTTGGAGTATTCTCCCCTATTCTAAGATTTAATACAGAATATGGTACTTATTATAAAAGAGAACCTTGGAGATGGGATGTCGTTACTAATAATATTGTTAGTTATTATTTAAGATTAAGAAGTCAATTAATTCCTTATCTTTATAGTGAAATGTATTATTATCATAAAGATGGTATTCCTCTTATTAGACCATTTTATTATGAATATCCATTTGCTTATGATGATCCTGTTTATATTAATCAATACTTTTTTGGAACTTCAATGATGATTTCCCCTATTGTTAAAAAAAGTGATCCTTTAATTGATAGAACAATTCAAAAATTCTTTATACCAGAAGGTGTTTGGTATGATTTTAAAACAAGTAAAAAGTTTATAGGTAATAAAAAATATGTATCTTTTTACAATATTGAAGATTATCCAGCCTTTGTTAAAGCAGGTGGTATAATTCCAACGTCAAGCTTAAATGATTTAATGTCACCTAATCCGCCTAAAGAACTTGAAATTCATGTGTTCCCTGGTGCAAGTGGTTCTTATAATTTATATGAAGATGATGGAATTACCAATAATTATCAAAAAGGAGAATATTCAGTTACTAACATTGATTACAATTATTTAACGAATAATTATACTTTAATTATTAGAAATGTAGAAGGAAAACCTGATTTATTATTCAAGACAAGAGATTATAAGATTAGATTTAGAAATACAAAAATGGCAACTGATGTTAAAGTTTACAATAATGATGAACCTTTTCCATTTACTTCATATCCAATGGATACAGAGTTTGTAGTTGAAGTTAAAGATTTTCCTACTACTTCTCAATTAATGATTAATTGTCAAGGTGCTGATATTGAAATCGATGCTTTAATGATTTTAGATAATGATATTGATAGTATTTTATCAGACTTAAAAGTTCCAACTAAGTTAAAAGATATAATTGCAAATATTCTTTATGATAAAGAAACATCTATTAGTAAAAAACGTATTGGTATCAGAAAATTAAAGAGAAAAGGTTTAGATAAACGTAGTGTAAAAGTTTTCTTGCGATTAATCGAATATATGAGTGAAGTTTAATATTGAAAATTTTAAAAAATATGATATGATTAAAATAGGAAGGAAGTTGATGATAATGGACACATTTAAAAAAGTTAACAATTTGTCAACCATGGGGGGGGGCTTAGAAAATAATTCTTTCTATTTAATTATAATAAAAACATAACACTTAAGAGATTGGTCTTTAGACCAAGTCTTTTAAGTGTTTTTTGATGTGGAGGAGAAAATATGAGAAAAAGACAGGTAATTTTAATAATAGGAATAATATTTTTAGTAATAGTATTGTTAGGTTCAACATTTGCTTTTTTTACTTATTATAAAAATAGTGAAGCGTTTTCATTATCAAGTGGTGATATAAAAATAAAATATACAAGTGGAACTAATAATATTTCATTAACAAATGCATATCCGTTAACAGATGATTATGCAATAGAAAATTTAGATAGATTAGGATATATAGATTTTATAGTAGATGGGTCAATAACTTCAAGTGGAAATGAAACAATAGATTATGAAATATATTTAACTGAAGATTCTACTAATACATTAGATAGTAATTATATAAAATTATATTTAACGGATAATGAGAAAAAGAGTTATATAGAACCAGTTATATTTGGAAAATTATCAGAAACAACAAATCCAAATGGAAAAGGTAAAGTAATTTATGAAGAACAACAAGATAAAGAATTTAAAAGAGAATTTCGTATATATATGTGGATAGATAGTGAATATGAGCAAAATGAAGTAAGTGAAAGTTTTGGATTTAAAGTAAATCTTTATGCTTATAATGGAGCAAAAACTCCACCAGCAGTAGATACATTAATAGAAAAAGTAGAAAATGAAGAAGATGGAATAAAAGGAATAAAACCTGAAACAGGAGAAATATGTCAAAATGATTGTAAAGAGTATAGGTATACTGGACCAACAGTCAAGAATTATGTACAGTTAAAAAATAAACAATCAAATGATGAAAGTGATACCGAAGAACTATGGAGAATAATAGGAGTATTTACAGATGAAGAAACAGGAGAAAAATATATAAGACTTGTAAGAAATGAAGTATTGCCAGAAGCAATTTTA
>CANRJE010000095.1 GCA_947630865.1 uncultured Bacilli bacterium
AATTGTTAAATTTTGTAAAGCAAATTATAATTTTTTTAAAGTAAATACCAAAGTTTTTTATTTTCTTTTCGAACTTCTTTAATAATACCTCCTCCAAGACACTCATCACCTTGGTATAAAACACAAGCTTGTCCTGGAGTAACCGACATAACATTATCATAATGAACAATTAAATTTCCATCTTCCAAATATTCTATATTAACTGAAACATCTGGTTGGCGATACCTGAATTTAGCTGTTGCAGTTATTGGTCTTTCATCACTTATAAAATTCATATCTTCAACAATACAACTATCACTTTTTAAATATTTATTATCTTCACCAAATGAAACATATAAAAGATTTTTTTCTAAATTCTTTCCAACTACAAACATTTTTTCTTTATTTCCACCGATATTTAAACCTTTTCTTTGACCTATTGTATAATACATAAGTCCTTGATGCTCCCCTACTTTTTGCATTGTATCTATATCAATAACATCACCTGGTTTACTTGGTAAATAATTTTTTAAAAATTCCTTAAAATTTCTTTCTCCAATAAAACAAATACCCGTTGAATCTTTTTTCTTAGCAGTAATTAAATCATATTCTAAAGCAATTTTCCTAACTTCATCTTTTACTAAATCCCCTACTGGAAATAAGACATTTTCTAATTGTTCTTTTTTTAATTGAGATAAGAAATATGTTTGATCTTTGTTATTATCAACACCTCTTAATAATTTTCCGTCTTTAAGTCTTGCATAATGACCAGTTGCTATATAATCTGCTCCTAATTTTTTAGCTTCTTTAATAAATAAATCAAATTTAATATACTTATTGCACATAATATCGGGATTTGGAGTTCGACCTTTCTTTAATTCATCTAAAAAATAAGTAAAGACATAATCCCAATATTCTTTAACAAAATCAATTCGATGAAGAGGAATATTAAGTTTATCACATACGGCTTTGGCATCGTTATAATCGCTTTCTTGAGGACAAATAGAATTATTTAAATTTGGATTACCTAAATAATCATTATTAATACTACTATCCCAATTTCGCATGAATAAACCAATAACTTCATAACCTCTTTGTTGCAAAAGAATGGCTGCTACACTAGAATCTACTCCACCCGACATTCCAATAACAACTTTTTTCATATTATCACCAACATTTACTAAACATGTATATTATAACGCAATAACATGTAAAAAGCAATTTTAAATAAAGAAAAATTGCTTTTTGTTTTAAAAATTATTTTATTAAAAAAGTAAATAAATTCAAGACGAAATCACTTAAAAAAGTCTCATATAATGTACTAATAAAAATAACAATACTTGATATTAAAAAGACTTTTAAATACTTTTTCATAAATAAAGTATGATTAAACGATTTTTTTAGAAATAAAGACTTAAATAATTTTAATGATAAATTCATGCCATAAAACGACATTAAAATATAGATAATCATATTTAGTATATGATGAGGAAAAATAAAGAGAATACTAAGAGGAATACCTCGAAAGCTAAAAGCAACAATAATTGAACCTACACTAAATCCAATAATGAAACTTTTTATATACAAAATAAAAGGATTTAAAACTAAACCAATTATCGAAATACCAAAGATAAAAATTAAGATTAAATAAAGAAAATTAGTTCCAAGGTTAGTTAAAAAATTACTTAAATAATTAATTGATGTTCCATTTTTTAAATTGGTAAAAAAATCTACTATAATTTCACTTATTTCTTTTTTGTCATTATAACTTAAAACATTTGAGAAGATAATACCGAATATAAATCCGATTAAGACTACAATTAGTAAAAATAAATACTTGTACTTATATTTTGCCACATTTTCTTTGAATACTATTTTTTTCATATTATCACCATTTAATAATACGAAGGTAAAAGAAAAAAAAGTACAGAAAATTTTGTACTTTTTAGAATAATCTTAATATATCATTGAAAGTTACATAAATTAGCAATGCAAGTAACAAGAAGAAACCAATATTATGAATCATATTTTCAATTTCTGGTTTAACTGGTTTTCCCATAATCTTCTCTATGAATAAGAAGAGAATTCTACCTCCATCAAAGGCAGGTAATGGAATTAAATTCATAATACCAACATTAACACTTAATAAAGCTATTAGACTTAAAACACTATACCAACCTGCTTCTCTAGTTTTATCAACTGCTGAATAAATACCAACTGGTCCAGATAACTGCTTAAGACTAACTCCTCCAATAATCAATTCTTTTAAAGTTATAAATACTTGTCTTGCTATAGCATAAAACTTTTGAAAAGCATAAGTTAAAGATTTTACAAAACCTCTTTCCAAAGTATTTGTAAATTGAATACCAAAACTGTAACCTTTCTCTTCCTTCTCTTTTCCAGTTAAAGGTGTTACATTAAATTTTAATTTTTCTTTATTTCTTAGAACAACAAATTCTGTTTCCTTTTCGCTAGCTATAGCTAAATATAATTGAACATCATCAAGAGTTTTTGTACTCTTACCTGCAATAGAAATAATTTGGTCTCCACTTTTCATACCTTCTGTTGCCATTGGAGAATCTACAAGAATTACAGGAATTTTTGTTGAAATATCAGGACTACCAAAGATAAGAGCAGAAATGAAAAGAATAAGAATTGCTAAAATAAAGTTATTTCCAGCACCAAAGAACATAATTAAAAATCTTTGCCATACTGGTTTTCCTTGTAGAAGATTTTCTTTTTTTACATGTTTATCTTCTTCTCCACCTTCTCCAGCTAATTGTACAAATCCTCCAATAGGAATAGCTCTAATGCAATATGTTGTCTCACTTACCTTTTTCTTTTCTTTTTTATGTTTTTCTTGAATTTTTTTAGAACTCCAAATAACAGGACCCATTCCTATTGAAAACTCATAAGCATGAACTTTAAACATCTTAGCAAAGATAAAATGTCCAAATTCATGAACTAAAACTATAATTCCTAAAATAAATACAAAATAAATAATTGATAATATCATAACTTCCTCCTAAAATAATCCAGATATAACTATATATGTTAAACTTATAAAAATAATACTGTCAAGTCTATCTAAAATTCCCCCATGACCAGGAATTAAATTACTAAAATCTTTTATGTTTTCATTTCGTTTAATACTTGATGTTACTAAATCACCAAGTGAACCAATTAAAGATAATATTAAAGTTAAAAGAATTAAAAGAAAAATATTTTTATCTGTTCCTACTAAAAATAGATAAAAGATTACGGCACCAATCGTTCCAATCAAAGTTCCTCCAACTAATCCTTCAATTGTTTTATTAGGCGAGATATTTTTAGCTAATTTATGTTTTCCTAAAAAAGAACCAACTAAATATGCAAAAGTATCTGTTAAAATTGAAATTAGAAATAAATAAATTAATATGTAGATATCTAAATTTCTAATTCTAATAATATTACCAAAAGCAATACCTATAAAAAGACTTATTCCAATTAACTGAAAAGCATCATGATAATTATAGATTTTTGGTTTATTGATAAATACTAAAAGACTTAAAAAAACTAAAATGGGAACTATTAAATATTTTATATCTAAAGCTAAATCAATAATATAACTTAAAGAAGCATAACTAATTATAATTGCTGTATAAAGAAATGTAAGAATTTTTACAATTAGTGGCAACTTAGGTTTTAATTTTAAAAGTTCATATAAAGCTATCATTCCAAGTGTTAAAATAAAAATAGCAAAAGGAGTTTTACCAATAATTAATAAAGGAATAAATATAATTAGCATAATAATAGCACTTATAATTCTTTTTTTCATATTACCTCCAGCATCTCTAAAATAAATTATATCAAATATATCAAAAAATTCAATAAAAAAAGAGTAAATTATTACTCCTCTACGTAAACACTTGCAATTGTTTTAGAACCTTTATGTTCAAATTTTAAAATTCCATCTATCGTTGTATATAAAGTATCATCACTACCTCTTCTTACATTAAGTCCTGGATGAACTTTTGTTCCTCTTTGACGATAAATAATTGAACCAGCTGTTATAAATTCACCATCAGATGCTTTAGCACCAAGTCTACGACCTGCTGAATCACGTCCATTAGTTGATGAACCTTGTCCTTTTTTATGAGCAAACAATTGAATATTTAATTCTAACTTCATTATTTTATTCGCCTTCCTTTACTTGAATATTTTTAGGATAATCTTTACTTAATTTTTCTAATAACTCTATCATATTATCAATTAACTTTAAAGTAATCTTATCATTCTTTTTTATTTCAATAAGCATTTCATCATTTTTCATTTTATAACTTATGGCATCTTTATCAATCGAAATAATTCCATTTATAGATGTTGTTACAATACTACTTACAGAACTACAAACAATATCTTTACCATAATCTGAATAAAAAGCATGACCCTTAATTGAAATATTATTTTTCTTTTTAATAACCAAAATCATTTTTAACCAATCTTTTTAATTTCAACTTTTGTATATGGTTGTCTATGACCTTGTTTCTTTCTCGTTGAAGTTGTGTTAGGCTTATATTTAAATATTTTGATTTTAGAACCTTTACCATGTTTTAAAATAACACCTTCAACAGTTGCTCCTTTAACAGTTGGAGCACCAACAGTATTATCTGACATTAAGATATCAGA
>CANRJE010000096.1 GCA_947630865.1 uncultured Bacilli bacterium
TTTATTTTCTAAAAATAAAAGTTATTTAAAGCTAGGTGATGTCATTTCTGATACTAATTTAGAGTATGATAGTATAGAGTTATTTTATTATGATAAAAATAAAGAAAAACATATTCTTTACACTTCAGATGATAACAATTTTGTTGTAGTTACATCTTATAGAAATAATGATAAGTTTTCTTATAATCACATGAAGGAAATTATAAAAAATACATATTTAAAAATTAGTTATCAAGATAAGGAAGAAGAAATTAAATTGACTTTTGTTCGTGATATGCATAATAGTTTCAAAATTTTTAATAGCAACGATGATAAATTTGATGATCCTAATTATGCCAATTCTGATAATTCTGATATAGAAACACTTGAAAATAAATTTCAATATGATGAAGAAAATGATCTTTATATTTATAATGGTAAGACAAGTGATTATGAATTTAAAATAGAATATTCTGAAGCAATGGGAAGTTATACTGTTCAAGAATTTAAGTCAGAAGCAACATATATATTTGATTATAATTCATATACAAAGACTTTAAATATAATGATAGAAGACAAAAATAATAATCCACAAATTTCGTATACATATAATTATGATAATAAGGAGTGTTATTCTGAAAAATGTGATGAAGAACAAATTAATCATTTCTTCGATGATTATTACAATAAATATAAGATAGAAAAATAACGATGTGCTTAGAAAGTCCTTTACTCTAATTAGATTGTTTTGGATAATTTAGTTAGAAAGGAGAAATAAATGTTAGATGAAAATGAAAAGCATGAAAAAGTTAATATTTGCTATTACTATTTGCCTTATGTGTACATTGAATACATATGCTAAAGAAATTATTGTAGGGCCAGAGAAGTATACTTTTACAGAAAAAGAAAAAGAATATATTATTGATTTCTATGGTGAAGATTATTTAGAAAACATGCCAGCATCAACTTATAAATGGGTTAAATCACTAGACATTGATACCAACGGGATTGCATTTAATAAAACTACCGATACAAATGTAGCAAATCCGAATGGGACTTATTTTAAAAATGATGATGAATCTTTAGCTATTTCTAGATCTTGCAATACAGACTTTTGTAGTGTTACTGTTTTAGCAAGATGGTTAAGTAATCCAAAAACAAGAAGTTATGATGTAATTGGTGTTCGATATTCTAACACATCAGCTCATAATGATGTTAGAACGACTACTGTTACAAGTTCATCTGGTGGTGGGAATCAATCAAATTATCGAGTACTTAGCAATGGCTTTGGAAATTCAGTTAAACTTCCAGATAGTGGAAGTAATATAGCAGTTGAACAACATCTTTATGTTGAAGCAACAGGACGAGTTTATGCAAGTTATCAACACGCTCTTCGTAGCACAACGTTAGCAACTAGCAAATTATATGATATTTCAGCTGGTGGATATGGAAAAGTATTCTTATTTACTGGTGCTGCTGCTAATGACTTGTATGATGAATTTACTGGCGTTGATATAGCGATGTAAATTTTAAAATATTAATCCGTAAAAAAATTATTAAACCTAAAAAAGCTAGCTTTTGCTAGTTTTTTGTTGTAAAAAATATTTATTTATGATATAACATAAATGTCCTAAAAAGTTTATGGTCTGTTGGTGAAGCGGTTAACACATCACCCTCTCAAGGTGACATTCACGGGTTCAAACCCCGTACAGACTACCATAAGAAAATAACTCCGATTTGGAGTTTTTATTTTTTTTAATCTTCATCTTCAAGATTAGTATTTTCAGCAATATCTATCTTTTCATATAAAGAATCTAATAAAAGTTCTTTTTCAATAATATCTTTATTTAATTTATTAATAACTTCTTTTATCTCTTTCGTTAATTCTTGGTCTTTCATTTTGTACCACCTTGCTTTTCCTGTTCTAATTCTTTCAATTTTTTTTCAGCTTCAATTATTTTTCTATTATATTCATCTCTTAATTGTTTCATATTATTAATATAGTTTCTAAAAAAAGCAATTTCTTCTAGTAAATTTGATTTTTCTTCATGATTTTCTTTATATGAAGAAAGATACAGTTCTATTTTTTCAATCATTGAATTATCTAGTAAATGAGAAAATCTATTATCATAGAAATATTTAAAAAGATCAATAATTTTACCAAATGATAGATTGCCATTGTTTTCTTCTTTGTATTGTCTTTTTTCTTTTTGAGACATTAAATAACTAATGAATCTTTCTTTCTCATGTTTTGTAAAACCAAAGATTTCAAGTGGTGCTCCAAAATCAAAACCTTGAATGCCATCTTTTGTAAAATAAATGATATTGTTTTCCAAAGTTACATCAGTTGTTAAAGGTTCGTTTAAATATTTATATCTTGCCAATCTTATTAAAGCTCTGGCTGCTTCTTTAGTTCTTGGTGTTAGTTTAGAATCTATAATTTGCATATAAATATCTTCGCAATTAAATAAATCGTTTAAAGTTACGATATTAAGTTTTTTCAAAAATTTTAATACATTTTGACTAGTACTAAATAAATCTAAATCTTTAATTAAAGTATTTGAAAAATCAATTTGTTCTTTATTATCCATAACAACTCCTATACTATTTAATTATATAATTTTTTTAGATTAAATAGCAAGAGGTTAGGGGTAATATATATAAAATAATGGAAAAATACTAGAGTAATTTACTTAATTATTCTTTGCTATCACCGTACATTTGACCTTTAGTTTCAAGTCCTAATAATCTTCCATATTCAAATATATATGATAAACTAAATAAGAATAATATTTCTACCAAATCATAAGTTTCAAATTCAATATTTAAATTGGTGCTTAATAACAATTCAAAAATACCACCACTTATATTACTCATTATAATTATTATAATCATTTTCCATGCAATCTTTTTTATTAAACTAACATTTTCTAAAGTAAATGGTGTTTCTCCTTTATTGATATTATCAAATAAAGTTTCTAAATGTTTAAATATTAAAGATGTCAAAATAATTATTACGAGTAGAGTAGAAAAACCAGCTTCAACATAACCAATTATTTTTGCTTTACTATTATTTTCAAATATAGATATTACTTTGGTATTTAAAAATTCTTTATCAGCATCTGCTAGAATAAAAGCTCCAACTTTTATGACTATTTTGTCGTTTTCTTCTAAAAGATTGATATTATGATTCTGAAAATTTAAAGTTAAATTATTATCTTTTATCACAACTTTGTTAATTAAATAGGGTGAAAAAATTAAAATTAAAGAAAGAAAAGGAATTGCAATATAACAAAAAATTCTTCCTATTTTAGATATTATAGAAATGATTTTACTTAAAGCTTTCATTTTCTTTTGTTCTTCTTTTTTTAAACTTACAACTTTAGTTTTAACTTCGTCCCCAAGTGAATCAATATCAAGGATACTATCGTTTACCAAATCATTAATTTTACAATGAAAAATTTTACATAATTCTAATAAGTTATTCATTGATGGATAAGCATCTCCAGTTTCTCATTTACTTACAGATTGTCTAGATACATTTACTTTTCCTGCTAAATCTTCTTGTGATAAGTTTTTAGAAATTCTTATTTTTTTTAAATTATCTCCAAATTTCATTTAGAGTACCTCCGTTTCATAATAATTATATATGAGAAAGTAATTTTAAACTATCAACTTTTAGTTGCATTTAGATTTTTAAGTGAAAAAAAGATAATCAATTTTACTTGATAATCTTAATAGTATACATTTAATTTTTTTTATTATGCTTTTTGATAAATAGTTAAATTATTAATTAATTGGTTGTTTGTTCTCTAAAAGTTTATTTCCGGTTACGCCAAGCTTGGCATCATCACCTTGTAATGAAATCTCAATAATATATTTTCCATCAACTTCATATTTAAGAATATAAATTCCACTTCCAACATCAACAGTATTTCCAAGTATTTCAATAATATCTTTATAAGTCATAGATGGTGTGAGTTTTAATAGTTGTTCAGATGTAACTTGAGCAATATTATCTCTTTCATAATTTACTTCATAAATAGAACATGCAAATTTGGTTTTTTTCCAAGTAGTAACATTTTCATTATTTTTGCAATGATAGTGATTTACCAATAATCCTTTATCAACATATTGTACGTAACCATCTTTACATTCTTTTCTTATTTTTATGAGTGGACTATTATCAAAAATTTTAGCTTGTAAAGTATCAAGTGTAATAATTCCTACTAAAATACCTAAAACAATTAAAGTAATTTTTAGACTTTTTTTCATGCTTTCCTCCATTTTTATAAATTATTAGTTGTTTCACTTAATATTATAGCATTTCTATAAAATAAAAAAAACTAGATAAAAATCTAGTAATAATCTATGGTAGCGAGAGAGGGGGTCGAACCCACGACCTATCGGGTATGAACCGATTGCTCTAGCCAACTGAGCTATCTCGCCATCAGAAACATTACAATGATAACACAATTTAAAATAATTGGCAAGTATTTTTTGAAAATAGGGGATAATTAATTAAAATACCTCGAGTGCAAAAGTAAATTCCACCCCTAAAAAGTACAAGTGTTGAATTTAATCTTGCAAAATAAATCTATGGAA
>CANRJE010000097.1 GCA_947630865.1 uncultured Bacilli bacterium
ATGTATCTTTTTGTTAGGGACATTTTTACTAATTATTTGTTACCAAAAACAGAGACATTTTTACTAATTATTCACATAGTTTTAAATAAAAAAATAAAAATTTATAATTATTATGTTACAATTAAGAAAAGGATTATTATATGAAAAAAGAAAATATAAAAGCGATAGAAGAATTTAAGTTAGAAAATATCAAAAAAGATGTTTACAATTTATTGTTAAATGATAATTCAGGACATGATAATAAACATATTGAACGTGTTTTAAATTTAGCTTTAAAGTTTAATAAAAAAGAAAAAGCAAATATTGAGATAATTACTTTAATTACTTTACTTCATGATGTTGATGATTATAAATTAGTAGGAGATATAAAAAGTGAAAATTTAAGTAATGCAAAATATTTACTTAATAAATATAAAATTGCTAAAAATATTCAAACAAAAGTTTTAAAAGAAATATCTAGAATAGGGTATAGTAAACGTTTAAAAGGATTAAAGCCATTAACTCTAGAAGGAAAAATAGTAAGTGATGCTGATATGTGTGATGCTATGGGAGCAACTGGAATTATTCGAAGTTATGAATATAGCATAAGTAAATCAATTCCTTTTTTTCAAAAAGATATTTTTCCAAATTTAAATCTTGATATAAAAACTTATAAAGAAAAAAATGTTTCTTGTATTAATCACTATTTTGAAAAGCTTTTAAAATTAAAAAACTTAATGTTAACAGAAGAAGGAACTAGAGAAGCTTTAAAACGAGAGAAGATAATGATTAAGTTTTTAAAAAATTATTTTGAAGAAAATTATGCAGATGACTGGATACAATATTTAGATAATTATCTAAAAAAAGAAAACTAATTTATTTTAGTTTTCTATCTTGTAATTCCATCATTATCAAATTTAGGTATTTCAATATTAATAGGACTAATTGGTTCAAAATTCATAGGTTCTGCTTTCGTTTCTTCAGTTTGAGGTTTTGAATCAGTCATAGTTTTACTTTCTAAAAGCATCTTTAAAATATAATTTATTTTATCAGCTTGTTGTTTTAAGAAATCTTCATCACTTATGATTGATATTTTTTCATTTCCTTCCATAATCATTTTATCAAGAGCATTACCTTGTTTTATTTCTTTACCCATTTTAGCTAACATATTTTGAATTTTTAATCTATTAATATCAACACTTCCTGGATTCATTCTCGCATCAACCGTAATAGGAAAACCTAAAATTCCACTTGGAAAAGCAAAAACTGCATATTGCATTTCATCTTCATAATTATCATCATCATGTAAAGGACGATTATTAACTTGGAAAAATAATCCATTTTCAAAAACATTCATACCTTTAGAATTTAGTCCTGTTTCAGGGTCTTCATAAAATAAAATTTTATTATCTCCTCTCATAATTTCTAATTGCATTTTAGAATAATTTTCTAAAAGACCGGTCATAAAATTATCTAAATCTTTGGTATTATTAATTTTTGTTGCTGTATGAGCTTTACCTTCATAATCACTTAAAAATTCTATATTAAACATATCTTTATCCTCCTATTATTAAGTATAACATAGTTAAGGATAAAAACTTTCGTTTGGTTTTAAATTTATTTTTAGTTTACGTCAAGAAAAAGATATTTTAGCTAGTGATTTAATTAATTCTTTTTAACTTAAAATTTAAATTTTTTTAAATTTAGACTCTTTCTATTTAATTTTATTACTTAAATGATATAATAGAAATGAAAGCAATAATAGATTTCTTGTTAAGTATTTAAAATATAAAATAAATTTTTAGTAATATAATAAAAAAGTTTAGTAATATACTAATACATAAAGTTATAAATAGAAAGTGAGTTTATGGAAGAAGCAAAATTATATCGTTTAATAAGACCAATTATTAAATTATTTACTAATTTGGTTTTTAGACCAAATTATATAGGTTTAGAAAATATAAAAGATGATAAAGGACTTGTCTTAGCAGGAACGCATACAAGTAATTTAGATTGTCTTTTACTTATTAGTTCTACTAAGAGAAGTATTCATTTTTTAGCTAAAATTGAATTATGGAAAGGCATAAAAAAAATTATCTTTGCAAATATGGGATTAATTCCTGTTAATAGAAAAGAAAAAAATCCTGAAGCGATTAAAAAAGCAGAAGAATATTTAAAATCGAAAGCAATAATTGGAATATTTCCTGAAGGAACAACCGAAAAAGGTCGAGGATTACTTCCTTTTAGAATAGGAGCAGTTAAAATAGCAAGTGATACTAAAAGTGATATTGTTCCTTTTGCAATTACTGGAAAATATAAATTTTTTAGAAAATCTTTAACTATTGTTTTTGGAGAACCATATAAAATTAAAGGTGATGATTTAGAATATGAAAATGAAATATTAATAAATAAAGTTGAAGAATTATTAAAAATAGGAGAAAAGTTATGGGAAAAATAAGTAATTTTTTCTTTAAATTATTTAAGAAAAAAAGTAAAGATAAACCATGGTTAGATTATTATTCGCGTGAAGAACGTTCTATTAAATTTACCAATAAATCAATATATGATTATATGGTAGATGAAGTAGGCAATGATTTAGATTATATAGTTTTAAATTATTTTGAAAATAGAATTAGTTATAATGATTTTTTCAAGTCTATTAATACATGTGCTAGGGCTTTAAGAGAATTTGGGGTTAAAGAAAAAGATGTTGTTACTATTTGTATGCCTAATATGCCGGAAGCTATTTATGTTTTTTATGCTTGTAATAAAATAGGAGCTGTTGCAGATATTATTCATCCACTTTCAAGTCCCGAGCAAGTTAAATTTTATTTAAATGAATCTAAATCTCGATATTTATTTTTAGTTGATTTTAACTATGATAAGATGAAAGATGTAATTTCAGAGACACTTGTTTATAAAACAATTTTAGTATCTCCTAAAGAAAGTATGCCAATTGGCTTAAGTATAGGATACACTTTAACTCGTGGTATAAAAACTAAAAAGCCTTTGATAAATGATACTGCTTATATGAGTTTCAAAAAATTTATGAGATATGGAAATTCTAATCTGCGAGAATATCATGCTAAAATGAATAGTAAAGATTTAGCTTTAATTCTTCATAGTGGAGGAACAACTGGAACTCCTAAAGGAATAATGATTTCCAATTATAATTTTAATGCTTTAGCTCAACAAAGTGCAGTTAATGTAATTGATGTAAGACCAAAAGATAAAATAATTACAGTTCTTCCAATTTTTCATGGTTTTGGTTTAGGTATTTGTATTCATACACCTATTTGTCTTAAAGTTGAAATTATTCTTATGCCAGAGTATGATGCTAATAGATTTTATAAAATATGGAAGAATGATAAACCTCATGTAATTTTAGGAGTTCCTACTCTATGGGAAGGTATGATGTCAAATAAAAAATTTGATAATGTTGATATGTCTCAGTTAAAATACATTATAAGTGGAGGAGATTATTTATCCGTTCCAGCTGAAGTTAAAATTAATAATTTTTTACATAAACATGGTGCTAAAGTTAATATATTAAAGGGTTATGGTATGACAGAAAGTGTTGCTGCAACAGCCTATACTTTTCCTGGAACTAATGAACCAGGAAGTATTGGTATTCCAATGGTTGGCAATAATTATAAAATATGTAATCCTGAAACAAACGAGGATATGCCTTTTGGAGAAGAAGGAGAAATTTGTGTAAATGGACCTACGCTTATGATGGGATATTTAAATAATGAAGAGGAAACAAAAGAAGTAATTAAAGTTCATAAAGATGGTAAGAGATGGTTACATACAGGAGATATTGGTTATATTTCTCCTAATGGAGTAGTATATTTTACTTCAAGATTAAAAAGAATGATTGTAGTATCTGGTTTTAATGTTTATCCATCAATGATTGAAAAAACTATTTTAAAGCATCAAGATGTTAGTAAAGTATGTGTTGTTGGTATTCCACATCCATATAAAATGCATGTTCCTAAAGCCTTTATTGTCTTAAAAGATGGAGTTAAGCCTTCTAGTAAAATAAAAAAAGAAATTAAAGATTTATGTAAAAATGACCTTGCTTTATATTCTATTCCTAAAGAAATTGAATTTCGTGAAAATTTACCAATAACGTTATATAATAAAATAAATTATAAATTATTAGAGATTGAGGAGTTAGAAAAATATGCCAAGAAATCACACACTTAAAACATGGGGTTATAGATTATTTAAACCAGGATTGGGATTGATATTTAAATTGTATTATAGACCAATAATCATTAATAAAGAAGCAATTCCTA
Source organism: uncultured Bacilli bacterium (assembly GCA_947630865.1). Classification (GTDB taxonomy): domain Bacteria; phylum Bacillota_I; class Bacilli_A; order RF39; family UBA660; genus RUG591. The sequence goes on from CANRJE010000097.1 coordinate 4,281, forward strand.
AAGATGGACCAATCATTATCTGTGGCAATCACATGCATGTATATGATCAATGTCCAGTTATTATTTCAACCAAAAGAGTTATTCATTATATGGCTAAAAAAGAATATTTTGATAGTAAATTTAAGTGGTTTTTTGAAATAACAGGTTGTATTCCTGTAAATCGTGATATTAAAGATAATAACGCAACTTCTTTAGCACTTCAAGTACTTAAAGAGTCAGGTGCAATAGGGATATTTCCTGAAGGAACAAGAAATAAAACTAAGGAATTTCTTCTTCCCTTTAAATTTGGAG
>CANRJE010000098.1 GCA_947630865.1 uncultured Bacilli bacterium
TTTGACGAAAAGATATTATAGACTATTCATGTGTCTTTTTCAATTATGAAGTGTTGCACTTCATATTTAAATTAACACAAAGGAAAAGTCTTGAAAAAAAGGCTTTTTTTTGATATTATGATAATAGAGGTGAAAATATGGAGGATAATAACAAAGAAGAAAAAGATTTAAAGAAAAGAAAAATTATATTATTATCAGGAATATTATTTTTAGTATTAGTCTTAATAGGGTCATCATTTGCATTCTTTACCTATTTTAAAACTAGTGAAGCATTTACTTTATCAAGTGCTGGAATAGAAGCTAAATTTGAAGCAGGTACAAATAAGATTACCCTAAGTAATGCCTATCCTTTAACAGATGATTATGCAATAGAAAACTTAGATAGGTTATCTTATATAGATTTTACAGTATCAGGTAATATAACATCAGGGGGAACAGAAACTGTAAATTATGAAATATATTTAACTGAAGATTCTAGTAATACATTAGATAGTAATTATATAAAATTATATTTAACGGATAATGAAAAAAAGAGTTATATAGATCCAGTTATATTTGGAAGTTTATCAGAAACAACATATCCAAATGGTAAAGGTAAAGTAATTTATAATGGTTCAGAAGAAGGTGAATTTTCTCATCAATTTCGTATATATATGTGGATTGATAGTGAATACGAACAAAATGAAGTAAGTGAAAGTTTTGGATTTAAAGTAAATCTTTATGCTTATAATGGAGAAAAAGGAACAACACCACCAAGTGGAGGTGGAGGAGCAGTAGACGATTTAATACAAAAAGTAGAAAATGGAGAAGATGGCATCGAGGGAGTAGATCCCGAAACAGGATTAGCATGTATCCCGGGAGGAGATTGTAAAGAATATAGGTATACAGGACCAACAGTCAAGAATTATGTCAAATTAAAAAATAAGCAAACAGTAGATGGAAGTGACACAGAAGAATTATGGCGAATAATAGGAATATTCACAGATTCAGAAACAGGCGAGAAATACATGAGAATAGTAAGAAACGAAGTATTGCCAGAAGCGATGTTGCCAACAAATTATGTAGTAAGCGGAACAACGTATACGATAAAAAGTTCAGGAACAAATGTCTATTGGAATAGAATAACCGGAACTAGTTCTGATAAAAATAACTGGGCAACAGCAGGATTACAATATTATTTGAATACAGAACAAGATGATGATGGAAGTAACAAAGGATACAAGAGTTATTTAAGTGAAGAGACAAAAAGCTTTTTAGAAGAAAGAACCCACTATTTAGGAACATACATATATAATAAAGATACAGCAGTAAGCGGGTACCAACATGAAAGAGATGTATTAAGTTGTGCAGATGGAAAGGGAGCAACAAGTAGTTCATCAAATTTCCCAGTAGCAGGATGTAACGTATGGAACGGAAACGATGCGACATGGAAAGGAAGTATATCACTAATGTATCCAAGTGATTACGGATTTTCAGCAGACAAACAGTATTGGACAAGTACAGAAGTATATAATTACGATGGAGGAGCAAAAGATACAAGTTGGATTTATACAACAATGACAAAGGTTAATTTTTGGACGCTCTCCCCCTCTTCTACCTACAGCGACCTTGCGATGCGTTGGGACACGGGCGGATACGTTCTCAGCAACCTCGTCTCTAACTTCGACTACGGGGCGAGGCCAGTCCTTAATCTGAAATCCCAAGTGAAGATAAAATCCGGGGCAGGAACTTCGGAAGATCCATACATCTTGGAGGCGTGAGATTGTCCCTACGAAGGCAACGTCTTCGAGGGACCCAATAAATAGAGTAAAATAGAGAACAAAGCAAGAAGTAAGATGTTTTGATAGATGATTGTCTCTCCGATTTAGGAGAGACAATCGAAATAAAATTTAAAAAAGGAGGGTTGATAATGTGAATCTTGTTAAGATTAGAAAAAATGGAACTTTTTATACAGTATTTGATGATGATATGTACATTATTTATTATTTACTTAATTATAATATTAAAAATGATAAGATAGGGTTTCCTAAGTCTGCTTTAGGTAAAGTTACTAATCTTTTAGAAGAAAACGAAATTAATTATGAAGTAGTTGGAGAAAATATTAAAGCTAATTTTAAGAATATGAATCAATATTTAAAGTTTGTTAGATTAGGAAAAGATAAATATAATAAGAGTATATATTATGAAAATATTAGAGAAAAAGTAAGAAATGCAACTCCTGAAAAGTTAGATAAAATATTATCAACTATAGAAAGTATTTTAGATGAATAATGATAAGTTTGTAATAGCAAAAAATATAAAAGAATTTATTATGATATTAGATGATTATTTAGTTAATTATCCTAAAAGATATTATGAATTAAGAAATAAAATGATGAACGATAGTTATAAATTATTAGAACTAGTTTATCTTGCTAATTATAAAGAAGTTGAAGATAGAAAACCTATTCAATTAGAAGCTTTAGTTAGAATTAATTTAATAGATTTTTATATTGAAGAAAGTTATAAAAGAAAAATAATAAGTGATAAACAATCAACTAGTATAAGTAATAAATTGTTTATAATAAATAAAATGTTATATAAGTGGATTAATGATGAAAAATGTTAGATTTAAGGATTTATTAGATATATATGATTTAGAGATAAGGAAAAATTGTCGAAATAAGAGAAAAATATTTGTTTTTGAACGAAATAAAATGCAAAATATTAGTAATATATGTAATATTTTGGAAGAAAATGCTTACTATCCTAGAAAACATAATATTTTTTTAATTTGCGAACCTAAATATCGTATAGTTATGTCTTTAAAGATATATGATAAATTGATAAATCATTATTTAGCAAGACATGTTTTAATACCAAAGTTAGATAAATATTTAGATGATAGAGTAGTTGCAACAAGAAGTGGATATGGAACAGATTATGGAATTAAATTAGTTAAAAAATATATTGAGAAAAATAAGAAATATGGAAATTTTTATGTATTAAAACTTGATATTAAAAAATATTTTTATAATATAGATCATGAAGTATTAAAGAGTTTATTAGTAGATAAGTTAGATAGAGATGAGTTTATACTTTTATCAAGAATAATTGATGCAACAAATAGAGAATATATTAATATAGATATAGAAAACAAAATTATAAGAGAAATAGAGAAAAATCCAAGTAAGAAAGAAGAAATTAAAAATTTGCCTTTATATGAGAAAGGTAAAGGTTTAAGTCTTGGAGCTATGACTAGTCAGTTTTTATCAATTTTTTATTTATATAAATTAGATCATTATATAGTTCATGATTTACATTTAAAATATATGGTTCATTATATGGACGATATAGTAATAATGCATCATGATAAAAAATACTTATATGAATGCTTAGAGAAAATTGAAAAGATGTTAACTACTGATTTTAAATTAGAAGTAAATAAAAAGAAAACAAAGATAACATCAATAAGTGAAGGTTTTACCTTTTTAGGATATCGTTTTTTTGTTAGAAATAATAAAACTATTATGAGAATAAAGAACGATACTTTAAAGAAAATTAAGAGGAGAGTGAAAGAATTAAATTATTTATATAATAATGATTATATTAAGTTTGAAAAAGTTTTTTGTAGTTTAAATACTTATAGATATAGCTTTAAATATGCTAGTAATCTTAAAGTAGTAAAAGTGATTGATAAATATTTTAGGGTAGGATAAATTTATTAGGCTTTTCTGTTTGAGTTTTTTTGCTCTCCCCCTCTTCGGAGGGCAGCAACAATGCGATGAATTGGAACACGGGCGGATATGTTAACAACAACAACGTGGGCAACAACAACGGGGCTAGGCCAGACCTTTATACTTGGAATTTTATGACTAAGGTTATAGCTTGGTAAGGTAAAGGACAATCCTTATCCTCGATTTTATCGGAAAGGAAATATAGATAACTTGGGATACGTCCTTAAGCTTAGAACTATATATGAGTATATATAATAGATATGAATTTTTAAAAAAATATTATCCAGATTATTTAATATTTGTAATGAACAATAAAAATAAATTGGTAACCTTTAATAGAGATTTAGAAATTGTTAAAACTGTAGGAATGGATAATGTTTTTGTTGGAGATATAAATTATATTATTATGGATAATTTGGATATTGTTAAAAAAAAGAAATATTTATCTAATAATTATTTTTACTACTTTAAGATTGAATTAGTATATGAAATTTTAAGATATATTGAAGAAATGGAAAAAGGGAAAGTTACTAATTTGGTACAACCAATGGAGGTTTTTAAAAGACCTTATGAATAGAATTATAAGATATAAAAAGTGTATTATTAATCCAATTAAATATATATAATAAAAAATACTATGTAAAATTATGTAAAAATTTAAACTTTTTTATCGAAAGATTTAAAAG
>CANRJE010000099.1 GCA_947630865.1 uncultured Bacilli bacterium
GATGAAAGATATTGGGGAGCATGGCACAATGTAGAAGAAGAAAGAAAAATAGAAAGACAATTACAATATGAAGATGAGTTAGATAATGCAAGAGAAGAAGGAATATCTCTTGGAACAAACGCCATGGTTATTAATTTAAACAATCAAGGAATAGATTTAAATATTATTTCTAAAGCAGCTAATCTTGGTATTAATAAAATTAAAGATATTATAAGAAAATCTCAAAGCAAAAATTAAGACTATAAGATTTTTTGATAAAAATTATTTGAAATAACTAAGGGATTCTCTATTAATCTCTTTTTTATTTGAGTTAAAAAACTAATAATATTAATTAAATATATAATTAATCTTTAAAAATAAAAAAGTGTTTCCACTTTTTAATTATGAATGAGAGCTTTCTTGTTCATTAAGTTTAACTACTAATTCTTTAATGACAGATTTGAAATTTTTTTCAACTTTAAGAGCTGTTTCTTTAACGTCTTCATGGGTTAAAATTTCATTTAAAATACCTGCTGCCATATTAGTAATACAAGTAATTCCTATACATTTTATTCCAGAGTGTTTAGCAACAACTGCTTCTGGGACAGTACTCATACCAACAGCATCAGCTCCTAATGTTCTTAAAGCTCTAATTTCTGCTGGAGTTTCATAAGTAGGACCTTTCATATAAGCATAAACACCAATATTGCATTTGCCAGTTATTTTGGTAACAATAGGTTTCAATATTTCGATGTATTCTTTAGTATAGACGTTACTCATATCAATAAATCTTTCTCCAAATTCGTCTAGATTAGGTCCTCTTAAAACACTTTCAGCAAAGAAACTTAATTGGTCTTCAATAATCATTAAATCTCCTTTTTGATAATTTAAATTAATTCCACCAGCAGCATTAGTTAAAATTAAAGTTTCAATACCTAATAGTTTAAAAACTCTAATAGGATAAGTAACTTCTTTTAAATCATACCCTTCATAGTAATGAAATCTTCCGTTCATAGCAACAATAGGAACATTATTTAAAGTTCCAAATATTAATTCTCCTTTATGTCCCTTTACAGTTGATATTGGAAAATTAGGTATATCCTTATAAGGAATTACTGTTTGATTTTCAATATCATCAGCTAAAGTACCTAAGCCAGATCCTAAAATTATAGCAATTTTAGGTAAGTTATTTACTTGTTGTTTAATGTAGTTAACAGTTTCTAAAAATTTATCCATATTCCTCCTTTTGATTATTTATATGATAACATATTTTTGTTTAAAATACTATAAAATCATTTATTGTTTCAAATTATTTTTTGTCTTTATTAAAAGTTTAATTTATTAAACGTTTTGTAAAAAATAAATTTTAAAAAAATTAGCACTCATATATTGACAAGTGCTAAGCATAATATTATAATGTATTTAGCAATCGAGAAAATAGAGTGCTAGGAGGTAGTTATGTTAACCAAAAGGCAAGAAAGTATTTTAAAAATGATTGTTAATGAATACATAAAACTTGCTAAACCAGTTGGTTCAAAACTTATTTGTGAAAAACTTAATTGTTCTAGTGCAACAGTTCGTAATGAAATGATGCAATTAGAAGAATTAGGATTACTTGAAAAAACTCATACATCATCAGGTAGAGTTCCTAGTGAAAAAGGTTATCGTTATTACGTAGATAATTTAATGGAACTTAAAGAATTAAATGGTGAAGAAGTTTATAAGTTACAAACAGTATTTAATAATAGTCAACTAGAACTAAGTGATGTTTTAAATAAAAGTTTAGAAATTATTTCAGATATTACATCTTATACTAGTGTTATTTTAGATACAAAAAGTCATGATAACAAGTTAAAAGAAATAAGTGTTGTTCCAGTTGATAGCGAAATCCTAGTAGTGATTGTGGTTACCGATTTAGGATATGTTTCTCATAAGAACATTGAACTTCATGGTGTTAGTTTAGAAGAAGTTAAAAAAACTGTTAAATTAATTAATGATTTAATAGTAGGAACACCAATTGATGAAATAAGTGCAAAACTAGAATTTGAAATCAAACCTGTAATTGCTAAATATGTAAAACAACATGAGATACTATATAATGCATTTTATGATGTGTTTACAGATATATCAAGCAAAAGTGTTAATGTTGTTGGGAAAAACAATATATTAAAACATCAAGAATTTAGTAATGTGGATAAAATTAAAGATATCTTTTCAAAACTTGATGATAGAGCTTTAATTGAAAATATTTCTGAAAGCAATAATGACATTAACATATACATAGGTCATGAAAACAAAGTTGATCCTGATGTTACGGTAATTAAAACAAATTATAAGACCAGTAAAGATGAAGGAACGATTGCGATAATTGGTCCTAAAAGAATGGACTATGATAGAGTTGTAAACTTACTGGATTATATTAAAAAACAAATTGAAGGGTGATGAAATGGAAGAAGAATTAAAAAAGAAAGACAAAAAAGACGAAAAACCTGAATTAAAAAAGGAAAAAGAATCACAATGTAAGTGTGATAACAAAAAAGATAAATGTTGTAAAGAAAAAAAGGCTTTCAAAAGAGATGATAAATTAGAAAAAGAACTTGAAGAATTAAAGAAAAAAAATGAAGAACTAATCAATAAAGTTTTATATAGTCAAGCTGAATTTGCTAATTATAAAAAAAGAAAAGAATTAGAAACTAGTAATATGTTAAAATATTCAAATAGTGAAATAGTTTTAGAATTATTACCGATAGTTGATAATTTTGAAAGAGCTATAAAACTTGATGATAGTAATTTAGATGATTCTTTATCAAAGTTTTTAGATGGATTTAAAATGATTTATTCTCATTTAGTTGAATTACTTAAAAAGTTTGAAGTAACAGAGATTGATTGTTTGAATAAAGAATTTGATCCAAATATAGCACAAGCTTTGATGACAGTAAAAGCTGAAGGAGTAAAACCAGGGGTTGTAGTAGAAATATTACAGAAAGGTTATATGCTAAAGGATAAGATGATACGTCCAGCTTTAGTAAAGGTAAGTGAATAATGATAAATAAAAATATGGCAGTTGAAGCCAAAGTAAGAAAATGTGCATACAAATTGCAAAGAAGTTTAATAAGTAATTTTGAGGATAAAAAAATATACGAAGAATTTATAGTAGAATATAAATCTTTAAATCCTGATGAAAGAAGAGAAGTTGCTAATGATACAGTAGAATTTCTTTTAAAAGCAGGATTTGATAGTATGTTACCTCAGGCAGAATCTATTTTTACAGCACTTAATAGTGAAGAATATACAAATGTTAAATAATTGAAAAGAAAGGAAATGATTAATTATGAGTAAAATTATAGGTATAGATTTAGGTACAACTAATAGTTGTGTTGCAGTTTTAGAAGGAGGAAGTGCAACAGTTATCCCAAATCCAGAAGGAAATAGAACGACTCCTTCCGTTGTAGCATTTAAAAATGGAGAAAGAATAATTGGAGATGCTGCTAAACGTCAAGCAATTACAAATCCTAATACTAAAAGTAGTATTAAACGTTTAATGGGAACAAGTGAGAAAGTTGAACTTGAAGGAAAGAAATATACACCAGAAGAGATAAGTGCCATGATACTTTCTTATATCAAAGATTATGCTGAAAAATATTTAGGAGAAAAAGTAGAAAAAGCAGTTATTACTGTTCCAGCATACTTTAATGATGCTGAACGTCAAGCAACTAAAAATGCAGGTAAAATTGCAGGACTTGATGTTGAAAGAATAATAAATGAACCAACAGCTGCTGCTCTTGCTTATGGACTTGATAAACAAGATAAGAGTCAAACAGTTTTAGTATATGATCTTGGTGGAGGAACATTCGATGTATCTATTCTAGAACTTGGAGATGGAGTATTTGAAGTTAAATCAACTGCTGGTAACAATCGTTTAGGTGGAGATGATTTTGATAATCGTATTATGGATTACTTAATCGATAATTTCAAAAAAGACAATGGTGTTGATTTATCAAAAGATAAAATGGCTATGCAACGTTTGAAAGAAATAAGTGAAAAAGCTAAGAAGGATTTAAGTAGTATGACCTCAACTCAAATATCTGCTCCATTTATTTCTCAAAATGAGTCTGGTCCACTTCATTTAGATATGACTTTAACTCGTGCTAAATTTGAAGATTTAATTAGAGACTTAATTGAATCTACTTTAAAACCAGTTAGAAATGCTTTAAAAGATGCTAAATTAACTAAAGATGATATTGATAAAGTAATATTTGTTGGTGGTTCAACAAGAATTCCAATGGTTTATGATTTAATCAAAAAAGAACTTGGAAAAGAACCTAGTCTTGAAGTTAACCCAGATGAAGTTGTAGCTATGGGTGCTGCTATTCAAGGTGGAGTTTTAACAGG
>CANRJE010000100.1 GCA_947630865.1 uncultured Bacilli bacterium
GTCCGCACTCTCATCGATGATGTTCTCAAAGAGTTCCCTGTCGAACGCCTTGACGAGATCGATGAACTAAAACGTCACCAATACTACAGTTCCTTTTGTTATTTGGTCTAATGATATTGAACCTAGAACTTTCTCTCAATATACTTCCTATGTTAATATCTTACCTACAATTGCTAATCTCTTTAATTTAGACTATGATTCAAGATATTATGCTGGTGTTGATTTATTCTCACCTGACTATCAAAGTATGGTTGTCTTTGCTGATGGTTCTTGGAAAAATGAATATGCTTTCTATGATGCTAGTATTGGGAATATAACTTATTATACAAATAAAGAATATTCAATTGATGACTTAATTAAAATTAATCAAGATGTAGAAGACAAAATTAAATATAGTAACTTAGCTATTCAACATGATTATTTCAATTATTTATATAATGCTTTAAAAAATTAGTTAATTAAAGGACTATTTTCCAATAAGGAAATAGTCCGATTTTTTTATTAATAATTATTCTTCCTTTTGATAATTGCAACTAGAACATTTAGTTTTATTGTTTTTAACAACTAACATTTCACCACATTTAGGACATTTTTCTCCCGTTGGCATATCCCAATAAGCAGTTTTACATTTAGGATAATTATTGCAACCATAGAAAACTTTACCTTTATGACTATGTTTTTCAACTATTTTACCATCACAATTAGGACAATCAATGATAATCTTTTCTTCTGGTTTATCCTTCTTTATATACTTACAATTTGGATAATCACTACAAGCTACAAATTCACCATATTTACCTTTCCTAATAACTAATGGACTTCCACAAAGTGGACACATCTCACCAGTTTCTTCTGGTTTTTCTTTTTCCATACCTGCAAAAGCCTTTTTTAACGTATCATCAAAAACTTGATAAAAGTTAGTTAAAACCTCAATATTATTTATTTTACCATCAGCAATTTTATCTAAATCTTCTTCCATATTAGCTGTATATTTTACGTTTATAATATTACTAAAATATTCTTGAAGACGATCTGTAACTTGAATTCCAATATCTGTTGGAACAAATTTTTTTTCTTCCATAGTAACATATCCTCTATCTCTAATATTAGACATAATTGTTGCATAAGTTGATGGTCTACCAATTCCAAGTTCTTCCATTTCATGTATTAACTTAGCTTCCGTATAACGTGGCTTTGGTTTAGTAAAGTGTTGCTCGTATATGATATCATCTGATGTAATCATTTGATTTAATTTAGAAGTTAAATCTGGTAATGTAGTATCTTTTGTATCTTCAAATTCTGAATAAACTTCCAAATAACCTTTAAATGTAACAGTGGAACCTGTTGTTTTAAATTGATAATCATTATTATCTAAAATAATAGTCGTTGCTAAAGTTTTAGCATCAGCCATTAAAGATGCAAGAGTTCTTCTATAAATTAAATTATATAATTTATATTCATCATTAGTTAAATATTTCTTTAAAGAATCAGGAGTTCTTAAAATACTAGTAGGACGAATTCCTTCATGAGCATCTTGAACATTTTCTGTTTTCTTACTTTTCTTTACATAACCAATATAATTCTTGCCATAATTTTCTTCAATATACTTAAAAGCACTACCTGTAAATTCTTCACTTAAACGAATAGAATCAGTTCTCATATAAGTAATTAAACCTACTGTTTCAGAACCAATATCAATTCCTTCATACATCTTTTGAGCAAGCATCATTGTTTTTTTAGCATTAAAATTTAATTTTGTTGATGCTTCTTGTTGTAAAGTTGAAGTTGTAAATGGAAACTTACTAGCTTTATTTTTGTTTTTAGATTCAATACTTGAAACTTTAAAATCTTTTTCTAATTTTTCTAAAATGTTTTTTGCTTCTTCTTCACTTTTTATTTCTATATCTTTATCTTTATATTTAAAAAGTTCTGAATCAAAATCTTGAAATTTAGCTGTAATAGTATAATATTCTTCACTTTTAAATGCTTCTATTTCTCTTTCTCTATCAACTATTAGTTTTAAGGCAACACTTTGAACACGTCCAGCACTTGTACCACTAGTTTTAGATTGCATCAAACGACTTAAACGAAAACCAATAATTCTATCTAAAAATCTTCTTGTTTCTTGACTTTTAACTAAATTATAATCAATCTTTCGAGGATTTTTAATTCCTTCTAAAACTTTATCTTTTGTAATTTCATAAAACAATACTCTATCATACTTATTTTCTTTAATTCCAAGAGTATCATATAAATGCCATGAAATAGCTTCCCCTTCTCTATCTGGGTCAGTTGCAAGATAAATTTTATCGGCTTCTTTAACAAGCTTTTTTAAATCGGTTATAACCTTTTTTTTACCTTTAAGTGGAACATAATTAGGAATAAATCCATTATCTATATCAATTCCTAGTCCATATTTACCAGTTGTTGCTAAATCACGAATATGTCCTATACTACTTACGACTTTATACGATTTTCCAAGGTACTTTTCAATTGTTTTACTTTTAGCTGGAGATTCAACGATGACTAAATCCATAAATTTTCACCTCAAATAAATTTATACTAATTATTTTTAAAATTGTCAACTACTAAAAATTATTTTTTGTAAATTCAAAAAGTGCTATACTAACAGCATTATCTAAATTTAGGCTATCAATATTCTTTGTATGTCTTATAATAAGAGGCGTTCCAACATCTAAAAAAGAATCAGGTAATCCACTTCCTTCATTACCAAAAATTAATGAATAATTATCAATTGACGTGATATCTTTTAAATTCGTTTTAGCTTTTAACATAAAAGGATAAAATTCCCGTTTAGGAAGACTATTTTTATAATCATCAAAACTATCAAAATACATAAATCTAATATTAAAAATTGCTCCCATACTACTTCTAATAACTTTAGGGTCAAAGATATCAACAGCTGGTTTGATAATTACTAAATCATTTATACCAAATCCTACACTACTACGAATTATTGTACCAAGATTTCCCATATTAGAAGGATTTACAAGAACAATATGATTTTTACTATTATCAATTTCTAAAGAAAACTTTTGAAATACTCCAATTACATAACAATTATCTTTATCTGATAAAGAATTAATTATCTTATCACTATAAATAACCTCAATATTATTATCTTGACATATTTCTAATATTTTATTATATGTTTCATTTTTATCTTGTTTTGAACTAATATAGATACGTTTAACGTATTCAATTTTCTTATTTAATAATTCAAGTGTTAAAGTAGTTCCTAATGTATAACTTTCTAAATCTGTTTTTTTATATTTTTTCATCATAATTTCCGTAATTAATTAAAATTACATCTTCTCCTATCTTACTAATATTTTCATAATTTATTTCAAATTTATCGCTTCCTTTAAATGAAAAGACTCCTTTATAAGGAACAACTAAAAATGATAAAATTTTTCCGTTTAATGGATCAATCTTACAATCAATTATATTACCAATCTTTTTACCATCTTTAATATTTATTACATCTTTATTTTGAAATTCAGATAAATTCATCATATCACCATTAAAGAATATGATTCAAATTTTATTTTATTTCATAGTAATTATCAATATCTAAATGGATTGGTTCTTTAGTTTTTTTATATAAAGTGAATAAAGTATCACCTACTTTTACAGAGTCACCTACTAATTTATTTAAAACAACTCCAACAGTATAATCTATTTTATCTTCTTTATTAATACGTCCTGCTCCGAGAGAACATGAAAGTTTTCCAATATTTAAAGCATTTATTTTATTTACTTTTCCATCTTTTAATGACTTAATTTCTTCAATGTTGGTGCTTACCTTTAAAGAATCTAAATTTCCTCCTTGATTTTTAACAAATTCTAAGAACTTTTGATAAGCTTTTCCACTTGCAAGAGCTTGATTTACTTCATTGTATGCATCATCTTGACTTAGATTTTTAGAAGCTTTAAGCATTTCTGTTGATATTTTAATTGCTAAATCTGTTAATTTACCTTTTTTACCTTGTAAAACATCCATAGCCTCAATTACTTCTAAAGAATTACCAATGTTAGATCCAAGTGGCGTATTCATATCACTTATCTCGCAGATTGTCTCACGATTATATGCTTTACCAATTTTCTCCATTATATCTTTTAATAGTAAAGCTTCTTCTTCTGTTTTCATCAAAGCCCCATTGCCACACTTAATATCAATAAATATTTTATCAGCACCACCTGCAATTTTTTTAGACATAATAGAGGTTGCAATTAAAGGAATTGATGC
>CANRJE010000101.1 GCA_947630865.1 uncultured Bacilli bacterium
CATTAGATATTGTAGTTGGAACAGATGCTCAAGCTCGAAGTATCAAAATTGATTTGCCACCATTTACTTTAGTTGGAGCAACAACAAGAGCAGGTGATATAACAAGTCCACTTAGAGATAGATTTGGAATTGTTTGTAAATTAAAATATTATACCAACGAGGAACTTCAGTTAATTGTTGAAAGAACTAGTCGTGTTCTAGAAATGCCGATTGATGATGATGCAGCTCTTGCTCTTGCTACTAGAAGCAGGGGTACTCCAAGAATTGCCAATAGACTCTTTAAAAGAGTACGAGATTTTGCCCTAGTTGCTCATAAAACATCAATTGATCTTGAAACAGCTGAAGATGCACTTAACAGATTAAAAGTCGATAACTATGGGTTAGATGATGTTGATCATCAGTATTTAAAAAGTTTAATTGAAAAATTTAATGGAGGTCCAGTTGGAGTTGAAACATTGGCATCTAGTATTGGAGAAGAGGTAACAACCTTACTTGATGTATGTGAACCATTTCTAATGCAAAAGGGATTCATTAAAAGAACTCCTAGGGGACGAGTTGCAACGATGAAATCATACAAACTTTTAGGAATAAACTATCAAGAAAATTTATTTAATTGAGAGGAGATTTTATGGAAAAAGTAATTGATATAAAAAAAGACGCACCTATAGATGCTGAAATTGAAAGATATGGAGAATATGCAAGAACATGTTGCAACGTTTTAATTCAAAATGGTGAAAAGGAAACTTTCAAAAAAGTATTTATAGACCAAAAAGAAATAATTGAATATATCAATAAATATTTATCTTTTTTAGATGAAGAGAAAAGAAATAAATATCAAGAATATCGCGAATCAAGAGCTGATAAAAGACGTGAAAAAAATATGAAATATATTTGGCTTTATACTTTAGCTTTTGTAGGAGCTATTTTATCATGGATTGCCACAAGTCCAATTGGAATTCCTCTTTTCATCGGCTTTTTTATAGCTGGAGTTATGGTTGCCTTAGTTGTCAACGACGTTTTTAAGCATCCAGAAGATATTCCAGAAATAAAAGAAATTGGAGAGCAAGCAAGCTTTGCCTATTCCTTACTAGAAGAAGCTAAAACTGCTATTAAAAATTATGATAGTTATGATATTGAACGAATTAGAATTGATGGAAATTTAAGAAAAAAAGGTATTCCTACTTTAGAAGAAATGAAAAATCCTAAAAGATGTGAAATGCTTAGAAAACACGCTTCTTTTTGGGAAACTTCAAAAAGGCATTTAGCTATTTCTTCTGAGAATGTTTTTAAACGAATTCGAGAAATGGCTAACAGAACAGATTTTAATAACTATGAAGATAATAATATGGCAATTGAAAATAGTATCATAAGAAGGTGAAAACATGAAAGTAGAAGATTTTGACTATCCACTAGACGAATCTTTGATTGCTCAAACTCCGATTTTAAAGAGAGATACATCAAGATTATTAGTTTTAAATCGAAAAAACGGTGATATTACTCATAAAAAATTTTATGATATCATTGATTTTTTACAAAAAGGTGATGTTTTAGTATTAAATGATACTAAGGTTATTCCTGCAAGATTAATAGGCGAAAAAGAAGAAACTAAGGCTGTAATTGAAGTTCTTCTTTTAAAAGACTTAGGTGAGAATATATGGTCAGCACTTTCAAAACCTGCTAAAAGAATAAAAGAAGGAACTATTGTAAGTTTTGGTGATGGTTTATTGAAAGCTAAATGTGTTAAAGTATTGGATGACGGCATAAGATATTTTAAACTTATTTATAATGGTATATTAATGGAAATATTAGATAAGTTAGGAACAATGCCTCTTCCTCCATATATTCATGAACAATTAAAAGATCAAGATAGATATCAAACTGTTTATGCAAAAAATATAGGAAGTGCTGCTGCTCCTACTGCTGGTTTGCATTTTACTAAGGAATTACTTGAAAAAATAAAAGATAAAGGCGTTGAAGTTTTATTTATAACTTTACATGTTGGACTTGGTACTTTTAGACCAGTCATGGTTTCAGATATTAAAGAACATAAAATGCATAGTGAGTATTATTCAATGGAAAAAGAAGTTGCTTTAAAATTAAATAAAGCTAAACAAGAAGGGCGAAGAATTATTGCTGTTGGTACTACTTCAACTAGAACCCTAGAAGCAATTATGACAAAATATCATGAATTTAAAGAATGTAGTGGCACAACAGACATTTTTATTTATCCAGGTTATGAATTTAAAGCAATCGATGGATTAATTACTAATTTTCATTTACCAAAGTCTACTTTAGTAATGCTAGTAAGTGCTTTTGCTAAAAAAGAATATATTTTAAATGCTTATATGGTGGCTCAAAAAGAAAAATATCGCTTTTTCTCCTTTGGAGATGCCATGTTAATTATATAGGGAGGTCATAATGAACGAAAAAAAAAATGACAAGATGGATTATAAATCATTAAATGAATTAATAAAAACAGGAAATATTTTATTAAAAATTGCTTTAGCTGCTTTTATATTATCTGTTATTGTTTTAATAATCTATTTATTTGATAAGACAAATGTTTTAGTAACAATTGGAAATATTATAGGCATTTTATCGCCACTTTTTATAGGTTTACTTTTAGCATGGATTCTAGAACCAGCTATTAATTACTTAGTTCATAATAAGGTAGGACGAAAACTTGCAACTGTAGTTGTCTATCTAATTTTTATCTTTATAATTGTATTGATTTTAGCTTTAATTGTCCCAGAATTTATATCACAGTTAAATGAATTAATTAAAAAGATACCAGATTTTTTAGTTTCAATTAATGATTTTATTAATAATATTTTTATGAATTTTTCAAGTTCAAATTTTGATTTGTCTAGTTTAAAGGATAATATATTAAATGGTTTAAATGGTTGGGTTAATAATATAACGTCTAATAACTTAACTGGTATTGTTAATGGTGTAGGTTCATCTCTTAAAATTATTGTAAATATTTTCTTAGGATTATTGATTGCCTTTTACTTATCACTTGATTTTAGCAAAGTTGGTAAATATATGGGAGCTTTAGTTCCTAATCGTTATAAATCCGAATTAGTTACTGTTAAAAATTCTCTTAATGATATGCTAAGAAGTTATGTTAATGGTACTTTACTTTCTTCATTATTTGTAATGATACTATCACTTATAGGATTTTTAATTTCAGGAGTATCATCACCTTTACTATTTGCTATTTTTTGTGCTATTACTAATATTATTCCATATTTTGGACCTTATATTGGAGGAATTCCTGTTATTGTTGTAGGATACGCCATTTCTCCACTTACTGGTACAATTTGTTTAATAACAGTTGTCTTTGTTCAATTACTTGAAGGAAATATATTGCATCCTTTAATCGTTGGTAGAGCAGTTTCCCTTCACCCAGTTACCATCATGTTAAGTTTATTAGTTTTTGAATATTTATTTGGTATAACTGGTATGATTTTAGCTGCTCCAATTGTTGCCACTTTAAAAATATTATTCTTGTTCCTAGATAATAAATATCATATTATTGGAAAATTAAAAGAAACATTTTTTAATTGAGGCATAGAATTATTATGGAAATAAAAGATACTAAAAGAAAGCTTAATGAATACTTTGATGGAATTAATTTATTATATAATATAAGACGTTTAATTAAAAAACCTCAAAGAAGAATCTCAAATATTTATTGGACATCAATTTGTTGTAATATAATTTATATTCTTTTAATTATCTATTGTAACTATTATAAAATGAGTGTTTTATTTTATGTTTTATGTGGCTTAGGTATTTTTTATACTTTATTTCCGTTTTTTAAAGCTTTTATTACTTATTTTCGTTCGAAAGATTTAGTAGATACATTTTTAATAAATGAAACTGGTATTAAAAATACATATGGTAAAAATACTTTTTTCGTAGAATGGGAAAATATTAAAATCATAATAATAAGTAAATATAATATTGCATTTTGTCCTATTAAATTAAAATTAATAGATAGAATTTTTTTCATTAGAAATCAAAATAATGAAAAAATTATTGATGAAGTAAAAAAATATAATAAAGATATTCTAGTTATTGATAAAACGATTTAAAAGTAAATAAAAAGTTTTAAAAGCTATTTTTAAAACAAAATATGAAATATTCTAATACTTATTAAATTAGTAAATAAAGTTATATAAAAATTATTTTTATGCTATTGCTTTGAAAAAACATAAATAAAAAACAAGTTTTTGTAAAAAAGACAATAAAACCCCTTACCCCA
>CANRJE010000102.1 GCA_947630865.1 uncultured Bacilli bacterium
GTAGCAACAGGAATTGATTTACCAAATCAAAGTTCATGAGTAGCCCTGCATCTTTTTTTGTTCCCTTATATCCTAAACTTTCATTTGGTAAATCAATTCCTGTTGCTACTCCTAATCCAAATTTAGCAAATGAATTACGATAAATATCAAAAGCTTCTTCTTTAATATGTGCAGGACCGTCATATCGATAATTAACCCCACCTATTCTTAAGGCTATTCTAAATTGATAAACATTACTACTATTAATAATTGCTCCTAAATCATTAATATATCCCATCTGATATATTGAACATTTTTTAGGAGTACTTTTTAATTTTAAACATTCATCAACCATGAACTCCCCTATTTTAACAGCACCTTCTTTATATCCTGTTAAAATACTAGCACCTTTTACAACACTACCACTTGTCATTGTATCTGTTAAAGTCCCAACACTATAATCATACATTTTTTTATTTTGATATAATTTTCCAGCCATAGCTAAAATACTTCCATCATTAGGATCTGATATCGTTACATAACTTCTATCAAAATATCTTGTGTTAACTCCATTTTTAGCTCTTTTAATCTCCGTTTCCAATGTATTTTCAACTAATTTTTGTAAATCAATATTAATAGTTAAATATAAATCATTTCCTTTTTTACCATCTTTAATTAAAATTTTTTCATTGTCCTTAACAAGATAAGTTTCTTTTACACCTTTTAAATAATCATCATAAACATATTCTAAATTACTAAGTCCAACAGTATCATTTAAACTATAACCTTTTTCTAAATAATAATTTTTATTTTCCGAAGTAATTTTCCCTGTTGTTCCTAAAATGCTTTTTAATGTATCATCATATAAATAAAGTCTATCATAAGTATATTTGGTATTAAATCCCGATAACTTTAAATTACTTTCTGAGAAGAAAGCAAATTCTTTTTCAGTAGCATCAGTTTTAATTATTTTATCATCATAAGAATAACCATTGTTCATTAGATAGTATAAGTAAATAGCTTTTTTATCTTCTTTATCATATTCTTTTAAATCGTAATCAGTAACTTCTTTTTTCTTTAAATTATAAAATTCACTATCACTTATCTTTCTTCTTTTATGATTAGTTATAATATCATCACCTAATCTTTTTGTAATTAAATCATCATGCTCTAAAAGATAAAAATCTTTTAAATAAGAATTAGTTAATTTTTCATAATCTAAGTCTAAATAATCTTTAACTTTATAAGCAAGTTCTATTTCATCTTTAAAAGTCATATTATCTTCTTTTTTATAATAGATAGTTTTAACTAATCTATTATCAACTAAAAGTTTACCATTTGTATCATAAATTCTTCCTCTTGGCATCGTATCACCAAGAACAATTTTCTCAGTAACTTTATTTAATTTTTCTAAATAATAATCATATCTAATAACTTGTAAATAATAAAGACGGGATATTATTATAAAAACAACAAGATAAATTAAAAAATTTAAAAAATTAATTTTCAAACGCATTTTTTTCACCATTTATATTATTAGTCTTTTTAAAACTTTTATGAATATAATTGATTAGGTGGTTTTATGTACGAATTAATTATTGAAAATTATCTTAACAATTTAACTAAAAATGATATTGTCTTTTTTGCCTTAAAAAATAATATTAATCTAAATAATCAAGAGTTAGACTATGTTTTTAAAACAATTAAAAAAGATTATAAACTTTTATTAGGTAACAATTATAATCAAGTGTTTTTAAATGCTAAAGATTATTTAAGTAAAGATAACTATGAAAAGATTTTATCATTATATTTAAAATATCGAGAAAAGTATCAAAACCTTGACAAATAAAGAAAAATGTAGTATAATCTCTACGATTGATAAGGGGGAATTATTATGAAAAATAAATCGCCAGAAACAGTATCAGAAAAAGAAATTTTTTCATCAAGTGAAGATTGGGAAAAAGCATTTCAAAAATTTGGTGTTTTATACGAAAAAATGCTTAGTTATAAAGGACCAAGTGGAATAATGCAAGATATTGAAACTTTATTATCTTCTTGTTATTCAAGAGAAGAAAGTCATTGGTTAGAAAGAGTAAAACTTATTAATACTTATGGCGAACTTGAAATAGCACTTCAAAATCAAGAAAGAGCTTATCAAGAACGTTCTAAAATAATGTAAAAAAAGCATGGTAGATATAATTTACCATGTTTTATTTATAATATCTTTTAACAGGAACTTTATTTACTTCTTGTAAAAATCTTAAAGCTTTTGTTTCATATTTAACAACAGGAACATCATATGCTCTAACTAAAAATTTATTATAATCTAATAAATCAATATCTAATATACTAATTTTAAGATCTTCGCGTGAAGTACCTTCAACATATAATAAGTTTTTAAATAAAGAAACACCCTTATTTGTTTCATAGAAAATATCTTGAGGTAAGTCTAGTTCACTATAATTTGTTGTTAATGAATTATTTTTTGAAGATTGAATTATTTTAGAAATAAGACTAATTTGTTCTTTAGATTTTTCTAAATAATCTTCATAGATTCCATTTAAATCATAAATACTTGGAATTAAATCAGCTGGTTTTTCATAAATGTAACCATCTAAATCCATTACTAAAGCAATTCTACGATTAAAAAGTGGAAATAAAAATTCTTCTAACTCTACTAAATTCATTAATTTTATATTTGTATTAGTCTCTCCATTTACTTGATTAAGTGCAAAACTAGTTCCTATTTCTTCTTTATTTAAACGATATGTATCACCATATAATTCATATAATTTACCATCAATTACCATTACATAAGGTTTTTTAATATTAAAAAGTTGCGTAGTTAGTTGATTGCGAATATGACGACTTGGTATTGTTAACTTATGAGATTTAGGTAATTGTGTAGAAGATTCAAATCCATTTTCAAAAATTGGTAAATCTTTAGGGTGATTATAAATTGGTTTAATTTTACTTATACCATTTTTTTTAACTTGTCTTTCAGCATCAATTATTGTTAAAGACTCTTTATATGGAATTGTTAAAACACTAGCACCTCTATAAGAACAATCATTAGGTATTCTTTCTATTATTTCAAAGTTTTTCATATATATCCCCCTTCAAAAACGGTTGTTATTATATCACAAATACGAAATAGTGTCAAAAAAAGAAGTATCTCTACTTCTAAAAACCATATCTTAATATTTGAAAAACTGCTTTTTGTGTTCCAAAATTACCAGCCGCATCTTCGCTTTCTTCTAACAAATCAAAGTATACTTTACTAAAGCTAATATTGCCACCTCTATCTAAAACAATAGCTATAACTGGGTCTTTAGTATCCTTTAATCCTTTTATACGAACAATAGTTCCAAATTTTAAACTAGCATCTCCTGCTACTATTCGAATACTTCCAAAAGTTTTATCTTGATAATAAATATTTCCATTACTAACATTTTCACCATGAGCAACTAAACCACCACAGCCATCACAATCAGGACCATAGGCTGTAATAGAACCATTATAAGTTTTTAAAACATTCATTGTATTTGCAACTTCTAAATTAGGTTTATAACTAGTTTTAGGTTTAGTATTAGTTTCTGTTTTTTGTTCTGTTTTTGTTTCTCTTTCTTCATTAGTTGTATCAGAAGTTTCTTTAGGAGTCTCTTTTTCATCTAAATTAACTATTTCTTTATTTTCATCAGCAATTAATTTTTCTTCTTTTTCTTCATCTTTTACTTTTTTAACTTCATTATCTTTATTTTCTTCTTCATTTGTTTTTTCTACTTGAATATAATTTCCTACTTTTACTTGATTTACTAAACTAGATGATATTAATTGTAAGTTGATTTCATCTGTTTTTGTTGTATTAACATATAGAAATCCTCCTAGGGTAACAACTAAAAGTGCTACCAATAACCCCTTCCATGCTATACTTAAAAATTGTTTCATAAAATCTCCTTGCATTTATAATTCTACCATAAAAACTTCTATTATGCAAATTCCAATTACTGTTAATTATATTATAAGCCTAACAAAAAAAGAATTAAATTAATAATTCCTATCAAGTAACAACTTTAATATTTTTATCAATATTTATATTAACATTTATAACATTTTATACACTGGTTTATTCTTCTTTAACATTTTTATCAGTTTTTATTTTAACATTTATACTTATTATTTTAAAAATTTTGATTGGCTCTCCTCAACCGGAGAGCCAATCATCTATCAAAACATCTTACTTCCCGC
>CANRJE010000103.1 GCA_947630865.1 uncultured Bacilli bacterium
CTCCAAGCTTCAACATCACATGATTTAACTTTCAAATCAGCAAGGTCACCACTACAACATTCAAGAGTTCTAACAGGAATATCTAAACTTCTAAAAAATTCAACTGTAAATTCATACATCTTCTTATACCAAGTCATAGAATCTTCTGGTTTACAAATAACAACCATTTCTTGTTTTTCAAATTGATGAACTCTATAAACTCCTCTTTCTTCAATACCATGAGCTCCTACTTCTTTTCTAAAACAAGGTGAATAACTAGTTAAAGTAATTGGTAAATTCTCTTCTTTTACGATTTGATCTTTAAATCTTCCTATCATTGAATGCTCACTAGTTCCTATCAAATATAAATCTTCACCTTCTATTTTATACATCATCGCATCCATTTCTTTAAAAGACATAACGCCTGTTACAACATCACTTCTTATCATAAATGGAGGTATGCAATATGTAAAACCTTTATTAATCATAAAATCTCTTGCATATGAAAGCATTGCACTATGAAGTCTTGCCATATCACCAATTAAGAAATAAAAGCCATTACCACTTGTTCTTCCACTAGCATCTTTATCAAGTCCATTAAAACTTTCTAAAATATCTGCATGATATGGAATTTCGTAACTTGGAACAAGAGGTTCTCCAAACCTTTCCATTTCAACATTTTCACTATCATCTTTACCAATAGGAACACTTTCATCAATAATATTTGGAATAACCATCATCATTTTTTTGATTTCTATGTTTAACTCTTCCTCTTCTTTTTCCATATCGACTAATTTATTGTTAATTTCAACAACACTTTTTTTGGCATCATTAGCTTCTTCATTTTTTCCATCTTTAAATAAAAGACCTATTTTATCACTTGTTTTTTTTCTTTCACTGCGAAGTTCATCGCCTTCTTTTTTTAATTCTCTTACTCTTTTATCAAGTTCGATTACTTTATCAACTAATTCTAATTTTTCATCTTGAAATTTCTTTTTAATATTCTCTTTTACTTTATCGGGATTTTCCCTTACAAATTTAATATCTAACATTTTTTTCTCCTCTTAAATTTTCTAATGCAGCTAGAATTTTTGCTCTTGCTGGTGCATATCTTTTTGTTAATCTTTCAAAATCATTTACTGTTGGATTTTCTATTCTTGTACTATCCATATTATGTGATAAATCCGAGAGTTTTATATTATAAACATGAATATTGTTACTACTAATTATTCTGTCAATATAATCTGGATAATATTCACCTTTCTTTTTAGTTAAATAAGAAAGCCATAAAATTATCTCATCATCAAAACCCAAATACTTTAAATCTTCAAATCCTACTTCCGTATCTTCAACAACATCATGTAAAAGGGCTGTTATTTTTTCTTTATAATCATCAACCCCAGCATAGACAGTAACTAAATGAACAATATAAGGTATTCCTGATTTATCTTTTTTATCTTTAAAAAGTCTCGAAACTAAATCTAAACCTTTCTCTAGCAAATTTTCCTTTTTCCTTAAAGCTTCTATTTCCTCAACTGTAAAATATTTTTCTAACATATTCCCTCCTTAAAAATAAAAAAGGTTAGTACAGGAGTGCAAAGCACGGTACCATCCTTTTTTTTACTTACTTTAATAACGAGTTTCCCCGGAACTGATTAAGTTCTCTAAAGAGTAGATAAATAGTTCTTATTGTAATTTTCCATCAACCAATTACTTTCTTGAAATAAGGTTACTATTATTGTCTCTTTTATGATTTACATATACTTTTGCATTTGTTTCATCATTTGATTTACTTGTTTCTGAGTTGGGGTTCTTCCCATACCACTCATAAGGGTTCTTATCATTTCTTCATTAATTGGAGGATTTTTCTTTAAATATTTTGTCATCAGTTTACGAGCAACAAAGAAACCAACAACTCCACCAGCAATAAAGATGAGAAGATATTTTAGTATATCAAGCAAAACATCTAACCACATAATCTCAACTCCTAAATGTATTTTACTATAATATATGTTAAATTTCAACGATTATTTTAAAAGTTTGTATTTTTTTCTTTTGATATTATGCTTTTTATAAAATTTTAAAATTTTTTAAACTAAATAAAACGTTTAATTTCTTAAACGTCATTTCAATTTTTTCCACATAGAATAATATTCAATTGCTGACCAAACAGACATTACTGTTGCAAAATAAATTAAGAAATCAGCTACTTTAAGATTAAATAATTCAAATGGTAAATTATAGAAAAACATAAGTGTTAAACCTATCATCATACTTGCTGTTTTAATCTTTCCTGATTTAATTGCTGCTACAACTTTGCCTTTTCTTAAAGCATCCATTTTTAAAGCATTAACTACTTCATCACGAAAAATATAAATAACTGGAATTATAGCTGGAATAAAACCACGATAAGCAAATATTATTAAAACAGAATTTACTAAAACTTTATCAGCAATAGCATCTAAAATTTTTCCATTATCGGTTACTAAATTTCTACTTCTCGCGATATAGCCATCTAAAAAATCAGTTACAGCTGCAATTATAAAGATAAATCCTGAAATTAAATAATTTGTATCAACTACTAATCCTCCAATATTTAATTTAGGAAAATTAATTCCTATACTGTAAAAAGGAAATAAACAAAGAACAATAAGAACAATTGTCAAAATAATTCTTGACAAAGTTAATCTATTTGGTACATTCATAAATTACTTCTCCTTCCATCTGACTTAATTCTTTAGTAACTTTCTCTTTATTAGTTGCAACTTTTAAGCCAAGATATACAGCTAAAGAAATAAATAATAAAACAGCTACTACTAAAACAATCGGAGCAAAATCATATCTTGTATGTTTAATTTTAGTATAAGGCGATGAAACACGATTTGTTTTTTCTTCCTCAGTTTTAACTTTTTTTATATCATCAAGAGAAATCTTTGAAGTCTTTTCAAAAATAAAGTCATTAAATTCATCAACTATCATTGAAACATCAAGTCCTAGATATTTTGCATAATTTTTCACAATATTTTTTAATTCAAAAATATCTTTAAAAGCTTTAGCATTACCTTCTTCAACTGCCTCTAAAAGCGATGGATTAATATCCAAATCTTCACTAGCTTCATTTATGCTGACACCATTTTTTCTTCTTTCGTCCCTTAAATATTCTCCTATTTCTTTCATAAATCACCTCAAAAGATATTAAAAAAATGCTTTATAAGCCATGTTCTGTACCTTAAAGGTGGCAAACATTTATCTATCTTACGATTCCAAATTAAGTTCTGTTCCCTAATTTGAACTCCCCTACCAAAATTTGGGTTTCTCACTCGCGGGGTTTACTATGTTCCACTTCCTCCGTTTCCAGATTCTTCATCACTATAGCACTTTTATAATTACTCTAACCATATTAAAAACTTAGGTTATTTCATAGCCGTTAGCATAAGCTACTTAGAGTTATTTTTTCCTCTAACACGAACACTAATAACATCACAGTTATTGTGAGCATGGACTTTCCTCTATATTACAATGAATACAGCGTTTGCCCAAACATTTTTTTAATCATTATCTTCATCTTTACCATAAACGGCTTTTTCTAATCTTGACAATCTTTTTAAAACATCTAAATTAGCTCCATTCAAAGTTCCACTTGGAGTTGCTTTTACAATCTCAGCATTTGTCTTTAAATTTCTAATTTCTTGTTTTAAATTTATAATTTGTTCTAAATTATCTTCTTTTTCTTTTTCAAGGTTTCTAATGACCGCATAAAAATGTTCATAATCAGCAATGATAAGGTCTAAAAATTGGTCTACCTCTTTTAAACGATATCCTCTTGTGTCGATTTTAAAATCTTTTTCTAAAATTTGTTCACTTGTCAAATTAAATTCATCTTTTTGCATATCCATTTTCCCTTCTAATAATATTTTAGAATAAGAAGAATATCTTGTCAAGAAAAAAATAAAACCCTTGCATGCAAGAGTTATGTTTATCTATCTGGTGATCAGTACGGGATTCGGACCCGTGAATGCTGCCGTGAAAGGGCAGTGTGTTAAGCCACTTCACCAACTGACCAAAAAAATGGCGCCTCAACTAGGACTTGAACCTAGGACCCCTTGATTAACAGTCAAGTGCTCTAACCAACTGAGCTATTGAGGCAATTCATAAATGGTGGGCCTGAATGGACTTGAACCATCGACCTCACGCTTATCAGGCGTGCGCTCTAACCACCTGAGCTACAA
>CANRJE010000104.1 GCA_947630865.1 uncultured Bacilli bacterium
CGAACACAGAAGTTAAGCTCTTTAACGCCGACGATAGTTGTTAATGCTAAAATAGGAAATCGCTAAGAATTTTTTTTATGCTTTAATAAAATAGAATAATTTTGTATTTTTATGTCAAACATAAAAAAATATGTTGTCTAACATATCTTTTTTTTGTATAATTATTTTGGTGAGAGAAATGGATTACAAATTAACGTCATATAATGAAAGAGATACTGCTATGATTGCAGAAAATATAGAATCTGAAAAGTTTCCTAATATGGTTATTTGTTTAACTGGGGATCTTGGAAGTGGTAAAACTGTTTTTGTAAAAGCGTTTGCATCTTCAATGGGAATTCAAGAAGATATTACATCTCCAACATTTAATATTATTAAAGAATATTCTGATGGAGAATTACCTTTATATCACATGGATGTATATCGATTAGAAGATGTAAAAGAAGATCTTGGTATTGAAGATTATTATGATAAAGGCGGAGTAACCATTATTGAATGGGCAGATATGATAAAAGACAAACTTCCGGAAGAACGTTTAGATATTAAAATAAAAATAATTGATGAAAATACAAGAGTCTTAGTTTTAACTCCTTATGGCAAAGAGTATGAGGACATCTGTGGAGTTATTTCATGAGACTTTTTTATATAGACACATCTTCAAATTGGTTATTAACAGGAATTTATGAGGACAATAAAATATTAGCTGAAGTTAAAATTAAATTAGGTAGTTTAATGTCTAAATCAGCTTTAGAAAAAGTTGCTGAAGTGTTTAGAAAATCTTCAATTGAGCCAACTGACATTGATAAGATAATTGTAGTATCAGGACCAGGTTCATATACTGGTATTCGAATTGGCATGACAATTGCTAAAATCTATGCTTATACTTTCAAAAAAGAGATAACAACAATAACAAGTTTAGAAGCGATGAACTTATCAGAAGATTTAAAAGAAACTTATGCTGTTTCTTTAATCGATGCTAGACGAGGCTTTGTCTATGCTGGTATTTACAAAGATAATGAGATAATTTTTAAAAATCAATACATTAAATTAGATAAATTACTTGATTATATAAAAACATTAAATGCAAAAGTCACGTTTATTACAGACCAAGAATATATAAAAACATTAGAAGAAATATTAATTGAAAAAGAATTTGCTGAAACTAATAAAAATTATAATGTTATTGAATATACTAAAAATCTTCTTAATATAGTTTCAAAAACTAAAGATAAAAAAGAAATTAATCCTCATTTAGTAGAACCAACTTATTTAAAATTAACAGAGGCTGAGGAAAATTTAAGGAATGTTCATTATGATAACTAAATTAGAAGAAAATAATACTGTTAAAATTAAAGAATTAGAAAGAAACTTTCCTAAAGTATTTAAAAATGGAGCAATTAAAAAAGATTTTAAAGAAAATCCATATACAAACTATTTAATATATGAAGTTAACAATAAAATTATTGGTTTTATAAACTATTATTTAATATATGAAAGATTAGAAATAGTTAATTTTAATGTTTTAGAAAGTTTTCAAAATCAAAAAATTGGATCTAAATTAATGGATGCTTTTTTTAAGATAGCTAAAGATAAAAATATTAAGAATATAACTTTAGAAGTGCGAAAAGATAATGAAAAAGCTCTGCATATTTATCAAAAATATGGTTTTCGTGAAGTTGCTATAAGAAAAAAATACTATCAAGGAATAGATGGTATATTAATGGAAAAAGAGATGATGTAAATGGATATTTATATATTAGGAATTGAATCTAGTTGTGATGAAACAAGTTTTTCGATTGTTAAAAATGGAGTTCAAGAAATTAGTACAGTTATATCAACACAGATTGATATTCATAAAGAGTATGGTGGAGTAGTTCCAGAGATTGCTAGTAGAGCTCATATAAAAAACATTACATTTGTTTTAGAAGAGTGTTTAGAAAGAGCAAACATGAAAGTAGAAGATATAGATGCAATAGCAGTTACTTATGGACCAGGTTTAATTGGAAGTCTATTAGTTGGAGTTGAATGTGCTAAAACATTATCTTTTCTATATAAAAAGCCTCTTATTCCAGTACATCATATAGCAGGACATATATATGCTAATAATTTAGTAAAGCGTCTTGAATTTCCTTTAATATCATTAGTTATAAGTGGTGGCCATACAGAACTTATTTATATGGAAAAAGATTATTCATTTAAAAAGCTTGGTTCAACTTTAGATGATGCTGTTGGTGAATGTTATGACAAAGTAGCCAAAGTTTTAGATTTAGAGTATCCTGGTGGACCTAAGATTGATAAATTAGCAGATCGAGGAAAAATAACTTATAATTTACCTATTCCTTTAAATGATGATACTTATAATTTCAGTTTTAGTGGTTTAAAGAGTGCTGTTATTAATCTTTGTCATAATGAAGAACAAAGAGGAAAAACGATAAATAAAGAGGATTTAGCAGCTAGTTTTCAAGATGTTGTAATTAAATCTTTAACCAAAAAAACAATGCATGCTTTAAAAGAATACAATGTTAAAAACTTAATTTTAGCAGGAGGAGTAGCAGCTAATTCGGGAATAAGAGAAAGTTTTCGAAAATTATGTGAAGAAAATTCTATTAACTATACATTTCCCGATATTAAGTATGCAACTGATAATGCTGCTATGATTGCAAGTGCTGGATATTATGCTTATCTTGATGGAAGAAGAGCAGATTTAACATTGAATGCTACTTCTAGTGATGAATTAAAATAGACAATTATTTATTATAATTATTGTCTTTTTTCTTAGTTTTAATAATAGTATCCTTTTTATTACTTTATCTTTTTAAATTATGTTTTAAAAAGGTTGAAAAAAAAGCAAAAATATATTAAACTATTATTGAAAATAGATAATGGAGGTAAACATGAATGAGCCTTTTTTAGCTAAGAGAGATTTAGAAAAAGTAAATATAAAAAAACAAAGAAAAATCTTAATAATAGCAACTGTTTTAGTTATTAGCTTATTTATAGGAACTAGTTATTCATTATTGACAAGTACTAAAGAAACAGAAGAAGTAATAACAGTTAAAACGGGAAATTTAAACATGGAAATAACTTCAACAGGAATAAATTTAGGAGAAGAATTACCAAAAAATGATATAGATGGCTTGAATAATCAATCAACTATGATAACACTTGAAAATATAGGAACAGTTGATATTGGAAGATATGAAGTTAAGCTAGAAAAAGCTTCAAATAAAGAATCAACATTAGATGAACAATATATAAGATATGCAATAAGTGAAGATGATAAAACTTATTCTGAAGGACAAAATTTAAAAACAAGTAACAATATAATTTATAAAGGATATAATTTAAAGAGTAATAAAAGTAAAAATATATATTTAAAATTATGGTTAGATGAAAGTGCAGGAGAAGAGATACTTTCTAAAAGTTATTTTGGAAGTGTAACGGTTGAATTATATCAAGATGGTGATAAAATTACGGATTTAGTAAAATCAAATTTAGTTCCTTATTCTGAATCTTCCAAAAGTGAATTTTCAGGAGGAGTAGTAGCAGTAAATACAAATGGACTTTTATATAATGAGGATAGCAAAGAAACAATTAGAGAGTATCGTTATTCAGGTGTTAATGTTAATAATTATGTTAAATTTAATAATGAAGATTGGAGAATACTTGGAGTATTTAAAGATGATAATGGTATAGAACAAGTTAAAATTGTAAGAAATGAATTATTAAATAATGTTTTTCCTGATAGTTTTACAGTAGATGATACAACATATAAAATAAAATATAATAGTAGTTTTGCATATTGGAATGCAAAAAATGAAGGTACAGTAAATAATGATTGGGAAAACTCTGGCTTACAACATTGGTTAAATAGCAGTAATGATAAAAATCAAAATTTAGGTTACTTACATTATATAGCCCTTGAATATATAAATATGATAGAATCAAATAAATTTTATTTAGGGACAGTAACTAATAAATATACTGATGAATCCAACTATGGAATTGTTGATACTCCAAAAGAAGCATATATAAATGAAAGAGATGTAAAAAGTTGTGAAAATAATCTAGGAAAAGATAAAGCAGAAAAAGGTTGTTTAGTATGGAATGGTAATAGAGCAATATGGACAGGAAAAATTGGATTAATATATCCAAGTGATTATGGT
>CANRJE010000105.1 GCA_947630865.1 uncultured Bacilli bacterium
CTAGTTAAAGGTTCAGGTTGAACAGGTTCAACAACTTGATTATCAGAGTTTATTGAAGGAGTAACAATGCTCTCATTTGTAATAGGAGCAATAGTTGGATTAAAGTTATCATTTGTTAAAGAAGCTTCAGTATTTATTTCTTGAACATTAGCATTTTCTACTACATTAACAGGATTAATTGAAGGTTCAGGTTGAACAGGTTCAATAACTTGATTATCAGAGTCTATTGAAGGAGCTACAATACTCTCATTTGTAATAGGTGTAATATTTGCATTAAAATTAGGAACACCCGGTATTTCCATTTGAATACTTTCATCTTCTTTATCAGGAAGTTGTATAGTATTTATTTCATTAACATTATTTTCTTCATTATTATTAGCATAGAATTTAGAAATACTAACTCCTTTAGGAAGAGTTTTTGTATCAAAAGCTTTTTTTATTCCATTAAAAGTAAGACTAACTATTTTAAGTGGTCGATTTGTACCTTTTACAACTATATTATCATCTAGAACATTACTACTAATATTATATTTATTTTTAATATCTAGAGGCAAAATATCTTTATTAATTAATTCATCAACAAAAGCTATAAATTCTTTACTACATGCAACATTTTGATAATATTTATTAACAAATTCAATGAAACTAGTTGAATTTCCATTTCCTAAATCTTCTATGACTTTATCAATTTCAGTTGGATATAAAACACGAAGAGAGGTTAATAGCTTAATAGATTGTTCAATTATTTTATTTCTTAAAGTATCCATTAAATCACCTCAATATCATCTTTCTTTTCTGGATTTAAACTTTGAAGTATTTCTAAAAGTAGGCTTAAATCTCTTATATTTAACTTTTCTATATCCAAATTTTTATAAAGTTCTTCATCTAGTTCCATATAGACACCTCTATTCTAAAAATTATTATAACAAAAAAAACATAATTTGTAAATTAAATTTATATAATTTTAGAGAGTATGAAAAAGAATTTTTTAAAGTTACTTATAATAATGATTTTAGTTTTATTGTTAGCAATTATTTTGTTAAGTTTTTTTAGTAATAAAATAATGCCCATTTATATGAATTATGCAGAGGGAGAAATAAAAAGTTTAGTAACAACAGTTATTACTAAATCAATTAATGATGATTTAATTGATAATATTTCAAGCGATGATTTATTTATTATTAAAGATGAAAATAATTCTAATATGACAATTGTTGACTTTGATCCTGTTGTTATAAATAAATTAATGTCAAATATTTCAGATACAGTTTATGATAATTTAAAATTATTAAGTGAAAAAGATAAAGATACTTTATTAAAATATAATGTCAATGAGAATATATTTTATATTCCAAGTGGAGTAATATTTAATTCTCCTGTTTTAAATAATTTAGGACCTAAAATTCCTATTAATATGGAGATAATAAGTTTAGTAAACCCCAATATTGAAACTAAAGTAACAGAATATGGAATTAATAATTCATTAGTTGAAGTTTTTGTTAATGTTGTTGCAAGTGTTAGAATGATTTTACCTTTAAGAGCAAATGAAATAACAGTTACTGTTGTTGTTCCAATTGCTGTTAAAATTATTCAAGGTATGGTTCCAGATTATTATTTAGGAGGAACTTTAAGACAATAAAAAAATCCAATTAGATTAAATCATCAACTGGATTTTCTGTATTTATTGGTTTACTAGGAGTAGGGGAAATTGTTTCAGTAGGATAATCGTCAATTACTTCTTCACCTGCTGCAACTTGACTTTCTTCAATATATTCAGCTTCTTCACTATATTTTTCATCAAGTTCGTTATCAATAGCAACATTTTTATAAATTTCTTCAAAAGTTGTTATTCCTTCTAAAACTTTTTCTAAACCATCTTGTAAAAGAGTTCTTACATCACTTGTATAAACAAGTTCTCTTAATTTTTCGCGTGGTAGATTAGGATCATTTATTGCATTTCTAATATCATCACTTATCAATAAAACTTCTTGAATAGCAATTCGTCCATAATAACCATTTCGACAATTATCACAATGACCATTTACATCTTGAATTTCTTTTACATCAAGTCCCATTACTTCTTTAAAAACGGCTTTTTCATAACCGGTTGTAGGTCTTGTTTTTCTACAATGTGGACATAAACGTCTTGCAAGTTTTTGTGAGACAATTCCCGTTAGGGCACTAGATAATAAATATCTTTCAACGTCCATATCTAATAAACGTTCAATAGTTGATAAGGAGTTATTCGTGTGGATAGTTGAGAAAACTAAGTGACCAGTAATAGATGCTCTAACAGCAATTTGAGCTGTTTCAGAGTCACGAATTTCACCAATTAAAATAATATTTGGATCCTGTCTTAAAATACTTCTTAAAACTCGACCAAATGTAAGTCCGATTTCACTATTAACCTGAACTTGATTGATACCTTCTATGTTCATTTCAATAGGGTCCTCAACGGTAATAATATTAGTATCTTCTTTATTTAAATATTGAAGCATTGTATAACAAGTTGTACTTTTACCAGTACCAGTAGCACCAGTTATTAGAATAATTCCATTGGGAACTTCAATCATTTTTTTAATTTTAATTAAATTTCTTTTGGTAAAGCCAAGAGATTCTAATCCTTCAGCACTTTTAGAATAATCAAGAATACGAATAACGATTTTTTCTCCTAAGTTTGTATTTAAAGCAGAAACACGCATATCCAAATCAATTCCATTAATTGTATCTTTAATGGCACCATCTTGAGGTAATCTTGATTCAGTTATATTCATATTAGAAATTAATTTAATTCTAGTTGTTAGATTTTTTTGATAGGCAAGAGGAACAATGGTATGGTCTTGTAAGACACCGTCAATACGAAGACGAACTTTTAATCCTTTTTCACAAGGATCAAAATGGATATCACTCGCTCTTTTACTAACAGCATAGATTATCATATTATTAACAATGTTAGCTATTTCATCATTTACAAAATCATACTGTACCATAATACCTCTCCTTATTCTATATTTTAGTATACAATATTTTTTAACTTTTGAAAATACTATTTTTTTAATTTATAAGAATATTAAATAAATTTTTAAGCAATAATTATATTTTATCAATAAGTCGTGTATAAGTACTAGATTTTTGAAATTTAATTTTATATAATTGATATAAGGATGTGATAATATGGATAAAGAATTAAAGAAAGCGTTAGAACTTGAAACGAAAAGACAAACAGAAAATATTGAGTTAATCGCTTCAGAAAACTATACTTCAAAATATGTAAGAGAATTACAGGGAAGTATTTTAACTAATAAATATGCTGAAGGTTATAGTGGTAAACGTTATTATGGTGGATGCGAATATATTGATATATTTGAAAATAAAGCAATTGAATATGCTTGTAAATTATTTAAAGTAAAATATGCAAATGTTCAACCTCATTCAGGAAGTAGTGCTAATATGGCTGTTTATAGGGCTCTTTTAAATCATGGGGATAAAGTAATGGGAATGAGCTTAACATCAGGTGGTCATTTAACACATGGTTATAATTTAAACTTTAGTGGAATTGATTATAAAATAGTTAGTTATGATTTAAATCCTGAAACAGAAATGCTTGATTATGATGAAATAGAACGCCTTGCTTTAAAAGAAAAACCTAAAATGATTATAGCTGGTGCTAGTGCTTATCCAAGAAAGATTGATTTTAAAAGATTCAAAGAAATTGCTTCTAAAGTAGGTGCTTATTTAATGGTTGATATGGCTCATATTGCAGGTCTTGTTGCAGCAGGTCTTCATGAAAATCCTTGTTTATATGCTGATATTGTAACATCAACTACTCATAAAACATTAAGAGGTCCAAGAGGCGGTTTAATTTTAACTAATAACGAAGAGATTGCTAAAAAGATTGATAAAACAATTTTCCCTGGTATGCAAGGTGGCCCACTTATGCATGTAATTGCTGGTAAAGCCGAGTGTTTCTATGAAGCCTTACAAAAAGAATTTAAAGAGTATCAAGAGCAAGTAATTAAAAATATTAAGGCTATGGCCCTAGAATTTACTAAAAAAGGAGTAAAATTAATATCTGGAGGAACCGATAATCATTTAATTTTAGTTGATGTTTATAATACTTTTGGTTTAACTGGTAAAGAG
>CANRJE010000106.1 GCA_947630865.1 uncultured Bacilli bacterium
CCAGGTTCAACAAACATTGTTCCTCTTTCTTCAAGTTGTCCTAATGAGTATGCTGTTGCTTTACCATTTTCCATTGAAACAAGAACCCCTAGTTTTCTTTCTCCAACATTGTTACCAACCATTTCTTGATATTCTTTAAAAGTATGATTCATGATACCATAACCTTTAGTAATGGTCATAAATTCTGTCATAAAGCCAATTAATCCACGTGATGGAATTGTATAATTAAGTCTTGTTGTTTCACCTAAATTTTGCATATTTTCTAATGTTGCATATCTATTTCCAAGGGACTCTATAACACCTCCAACATAGTCATTATTAACATCGATTTGTAATTCTTCAAAAGGTTCTAACTTTTTACCATCTTTTTCTTTAATGATTACTTGAGGTTTAGATACTTGAAGTTCAAATCCTTCTCTTCGCATATTCTCAATTAAGATTGATAAATGCAATTCTCCTCTTCCTTTAACTAAAAAACTTTCTTGATCATATGGTGTTACTTTTAAACTAACATCTCGTTCTGTTTCTTTTTGTAAACGTTCTTCGATTTTTCTTACTGTTAAAAGTTTACCTTCACGTCCTGCAAATGGTGATGTATTAACTCCAAAAGTCATTTCAAGTGTTGGTTCATCAATTCTTAATGGTGGCAAAGCTTCTTCATGTCCTAAACTACAAACTGTTTCTCCAACATTAATATCAGGAAGTCCAGCTATTGCTATAATATCTCCAGCACTTGCATGTTCAATTTCAATTCGTTTAAGTCCTAAATAACCAAACATTTTTTGAATACGAAATTGTTTTTTAGTACCATCTAATCTTAAACAAGTAACACTTTCTCCAACTTTAACAGTTCCTCGTTTAACAACTCCAATTCCAATTCTTCCAACAAATTCATTATAATCAAGTAATGCTGGTTGAAATTGCAAACTTCCATTTATATCTCCATCTGGCTCTTTTATAGTCTTAACAATAGTATCTAAGACTGGTTCCATTGTCTCTTTTTGAGTACTAATATCAGGATCTAAACTAGAAGTTCCCATAACAGCACTTGTATAAACAACCGGAAAATCTAATTGGTCTATATCTGCACCTAATTCAATAAATAAATCTATAACTTCATCAACTACTTCTTTAGGTCTAGCTGATGGTTTATCAATCTTATTAACAACAACAATAGGCGTTACTTTAGCTTCTAATGCTTTCTTCAAAACAAATCTCGTTTGAGGCATCGTACCTTCATAAGCATCAACAACTAACAATACTCCATCAACCATATTCATAATACGTTCAACTTCTCCTGAAAAATCAGCATGTCCTGGAGTATCTAAAATATTAATTCGAAGTCCTTTATAATTAAGTGATGTAGTTTTAGCTAAAATGGTAATTCCTCTTTCTTTTTCCAAATCATTAGAATCCATTGATAAAATCTCTTCATTATCACGAAATGTACCACTATCTTGAAGTAACTTATCAACTAATGTTGTTTTACCATGGTCAACGTGAGCAATAATTGCTATATTTCTAATATTTTTCATGATTCCACTTCCCTTTACAAACTGAATAATTATAGCACAAAAAATATACCTTTGGCAAGTACAAAGATATATTTTTTATATTTCTATAAAAGATTATTTTCAATTCTTAAATAATTAACTCCTATCGTAAAATAATAATCACTATTTTTTCTTTCTGTAACTTTATAATCATATATATAAGTCAAATTATTTTTTTCTATAATATGATATTTATTTTTAAATCTATCAACTAAATATTTTAAATTAGAATAATCCTTTGAAAAACGATACTTCAATACCATAACTTCTAAATTTGTTTTTATAATAAGTTCCAAATTAGGACTTTTTTTGTAACGATTTTGATAATCATCAATTAACTCTTTAATATCTACATCATCTAACTCAACCGAAAGCGTTATCCTTTTTGCTCCCATAGAATGCAAAAAAGCAACAGTATATGAATTAGTAACATTAAAAGAAAAATCCGTAATAATATTTTTTAAATATTTAAGTGCTCCTAATTCTCCTACTAAATATTCTTTAGTTTTATCTATCATTGAATAAGTAGGCATAACTTTTGGCAATTTTAAAATCTCTTCAGGTAAAGTTTCAGAATAAATATATTTATATTTTGAATTAATATCTTTTTTATTATTAGTATATAACGTATAACCAGTTTCTCTTTCAAAACTAGGTACTTCTCTTTGATATTTTTCTTTTTGAAAATCTTTTTCAAATCGAGCAATTCTTTTTATTGTTAATAAATCTAAAACTTCTCTTTTTAAATTATTAAGACTACTAATAGGAATAAATAAATCCGCGTCTAATTCTATTTTTAAATCTTTTACAAAATATATAGTATTTTGAATTTTTAAAAGTTTCTCTTTTATTTCATCTTTTGTTAGACTTCTATTGTTAGCATTTAGAGGAATAATATCTTCTTTTATAACTTCATTTGTACCATCACTTACTTTTATAGTTAATGGTTTATCTTTTAGAATGAAACATGAAACAGTAATTGGTATTTTTCTTTTTTTATTTGTAATAATATTTTTAACTTCTTCTGAAATAATATAAGACGATGTTCTTAAAACTTTACTACCTAGTGGTATATTTTTATTAACTTTTAAAGTTATGGTATCTTTCTTTTTAGCAAAATGAACTTGCTTGTCTTTAATTTTAAAATTGTTTAAAATTAGTCCATATTCAAAATTAGTATTTGTAATTCTAAGTCCATCATGGATTGAAATATCTTCTTTTAATTTAATATCAATAAAATTATTACTACTTTTGGTAACAATTCCTATCAAAACTCCTTGATTATTAGGAGATTTATTATTAATAACATCTTCGTCTCCTAACATAAATCCTTTAGTATAAGTTCTATTAAAAACGTTATTTAATTTAAATAAGTCTTCTTCATTTACTTTAATTTCTCTAGTTTTTAAATAGTTAGTAGTTGTTTCTTTATATAGCTTAGTTGCAAAGTAAACATAACTAGCTCCTTTCATACGTCCTTCAATTTTAAAACTGTCAATTCCTATTTCAACTAATTTATCAATATCATACAAAGTCATTAAATCTTTCATGCTTAAAGGATATTTATCTTTTTCTAAAGTTTCATTTTCTGATTCTAAAGAATATTTTAGTCTACAACAACCTGAACAAGTTCCTCGATTACCACTTCTTTTACCAATACTTCTTGCAAACAAGCACATACCAGAATATGACGCACATAAAGCACCATGAACAAATACTTCTATTTCTAAATTGGTTTTCTCTTTTATTTCTTTAACAACACTTAAAGGCGTTTCTCTAGCAAGTACTACTCTTTTTATTCCAAGTTCCTCTAAAATCATTGCTCCTTCTAAATTATGAATATGCATTTGAGTTGAAGCATGAATTTCTAAATTAGGAAATGTTTTATGAACTAAATCAATCATTCCAATATCTTGCATAATTATTGCATCAACGTTATTTTTATGTAAAAATTCAACATAATCTAAAAAGCTTTCGACTTCTCTTTCTAATATTAAAATATTACAAGTAACATAAACTTTAACACCATATGAGTGAGCATAATTAATAAGAAAAACTAATTCATCCTTATTAAAGTTATCAGCAAAAGCTCTAGCTCCAAATAATTTTCCAGCAAGATAAACGGCATCAGCTCCACCTTCAATTGCTGCATAAAAAGATTCAATTGAGCCAACTGGTGCTAAAATTTCAACTTTTTTCATAAACATCACGAACAAATTATAACATAGAACTTTAAAAAGAAAAAGTTAGAATTATTTTCTTATAATACTAACACATAAGGATTTTCAAGGCAAAAAAAATTTTTGATATTTTTTAAATATTTAGGTAAAGAAAAAGATGAAAAATTCACCTTTAACTTTTATTTAGATTTTTCGAGTATTTTTTTAACCTTATTAATGCCAAGATTAGCTATTTCAGATATCGTTTCAAGTGACAATCCTTTTTTGTTCATATTTATAACCATATCATTAGTTGTTTGCATTGTTCCAATATTAATACCCCTGTTAACTCCTTTATCAAAACTTTCCTGTTTTGTTACATTTAAAATTGTTTTATTCATTCTTTTTACTTCATCAATTAC
>CANRJE010000107.1 GCA_947630865.1 uncultured Bacilli bacterium
TTTCTATCCAATTCATTTTCATTAAAAATATTATTTAAATGTTTTGTAATAGCTGGTCTTTGAACATCAAAAAGTTCTGCGATTGCCTTTTGAGTCATCCAAAGAGTTTCATTTTCATATCTTACTTGAATACCTTTATCTTTTTCTTGTACTTTAAAAGTAATAAACTCTTCAGCACTACTTCTAATCATTAAATCTTTTGTCATTTTATCATCTCCTTTTCATATGTTCTTAAATGTCGTAATCTCCTTTAAACTTATATTCTTAAAAAAGTATTAATTTAGCAGCTTTTTTTCATTTTTAGCCATTTTGTAATTTTTTTTATTTATACATGCAAGATGTTAATTATAGCAAAGCATTATAAATAAAGGATTTCTTAAAAGAGTTAAATAAATCGTAATCAATTGTTAATATTCATAAAATTTTATTGATTATTAATTTAAATAACTCTCATAAATCATTTAACTTCTATTTTTTATTACCAAAACGACTAAAAGGGAAAATTACTAAAGAAGTTTTTCCTAGAATATCTTCTTTCTTCATTAAACCAAGAGAGCGAGAATCAATAGAAACAGGACGATTATCTCCTACAACAAAATAGTAACCTTCAGGAATTTCTTCATTCAATTCATAATCTCTAATTTCCTCATGCAAAAAATCTTCTTTTATTTTTTTGCTGTTTATATATAATTGATTATCTTTATATTCAACTTTTTCACCTGGCATACCAATTATTCTTTTAATTAAATATTCATCTTTTTCCTTAATAACAACAATATCAAAACGTTTTATATCTGTAAAACGATAACTTATTTTATCAAGAATCATTATGTCTTTATCATGAAGAGTAGAATACATACTATCTCCATTAACTCTAATTGGTGTAACGACAAATGTTTTTATCAAAATTACAACTCCAATGATAATTACATAACTTAAAATTTCTTTAATTATATTAACTCTTTTTTCATTATCTTTTATTTCTTTTTCTTCCATATAAATAAAAAAGGGTAAGTATTAACCCTATCCCCTTTCCTTAAATTTCGTATCTTTCTTACGATCTCTTAAGTAATATAGTTTGGCACGTCTTGCCTTACCAGTTTTAACAACTGTGATACCAGCTAATTTTGGTGAATGTATTGGAAAAGTTCTTTCAACTCCTACTCCATATGACATCTTTCTAACAGTAAATGTTTCAGAAATTAAAGAACCACGTCTTTCAATTACAACACCTTCAAAAGCTTGGATTCTTTCTCTTTTTCCTTCGATGATTTTAACATCAACTCTTACAGTATCACCAACTCTAAATTCTGGAATATTGGGATTTAACTGTGACGCAGTAATCTTATCAATTACGTTCATACTAATCTTCCTTTCTACCGTGATTATACTAAAACATAGCAGCGAATCACATTTAAGAATATATCATACTTTTTAAGGAATTGCAAACATTTTTTATACTTTTGTTCTTTATTTAATTTCTACTAATGAAGCTGCAGCAACTGATTGTCCTACTCGACGATTATTTTCATCCGGAATATTGATATTAATATCTTTCAAATTAGGAAATTCTTTTTCTAAAACTTCTTTTGCTTTTTCTAGAATTATCTCGCCACCTCGACCTGATGTTACTCGTCCCATGATTAATACTTCTTTTATATCATAAAATTCAGCATAATAAGCAAGTTGATAACCAAAGTAAACTCCAATTGTTTCATATATTTTTAAAGCTCTTGAATCACCTTTTTTCATTAATTCCTGAACAACTTTTAATTTTTCTGCTAGAGTTTGTCCTTCACTAAATTCAATTTTAACATTTAAGGCCAATTTAATAACTGCATCTTGAGAAAAATATTTAACACCACATCCATAGTCTCCTGACCATTCATCAACTAAAGAATCTTCATTATAATCAACTGGCACAAAAGCAAGTTCATTTAAAAAACCTGTAATATTTCCATTTTTATCAATATAACCACCTGCTTCACTTGTCCCCATTGCAATTCCTAAAACTTCACTTTTATTCATATTCATTGCCCCAGCTAAAGCTGTTACATCACCATCATTGGCAATAGCAATTGGAATATCATAACCTAATTTTTGACTTAATTTATGAGCTGCATCAAGATAAATAGTTGGTATTTTTTCTCTATTTTCTTTAACTTTCAAGAACAAAGATGAAACCATTAATTTATTATCAATACAAACTCCAGCCGTTGAAACTCCTATTGCATCAACATGTTTAAGTTTAGTTGCAGCTTTTTCTAAAGCTTTATAAATTTCTTCAAAATGATACTTTGGGTTTGTATTTTCTTTAGGAGCCCAAATAACCTCTTCAGAATAAATGCTTTTTCCATTAACAACAGCTGATATTTTATAATCTGATCCTCCTGCATCAAAACCAATTCTCGAACCATTTAAATGTTTTCCAATCGAATTAGAGTTTAATAAATCTTTTATATTATCTGAAAAAGGAACATAAATAACTTCTAATTTTCTTTGATAAACATCTTCCATAAAATGTAAATCAAAATCACGTAGTCCCTTATCTTTATATGCATCTTTAATTTTCTCTGCTAAATATTTTGAACCAGCAATAATTATTTTATATCCTCCAGATATCCATAGAAGAGTTTTTACAATTCTCTCAATAAAACGATAATTTTCATCATCGTGTCCCGTTCCTTCTTTATAGATTTTCGTTTTATATGTTTTTAACTCATCTTGATTTCTTTCAACTCCAATAATGATTTCATCATATTCTTTTAAATTTTTAAATTCCCTAACTTTTAAACTCATTGGTTCAAAATAAGGATCTAAAATTGCCTTTACTTTAAGCTTCATATTTTAAAACTCCTCCAATAATTGTTTTTAAAACTTGAAAATTTTCATCAGTTATTATAATATCAGCATCTTTTCCTAGTTCAAGAGAACCTTTTTTATCATCTATTCCTAAAACTTTAGCTGGATTTAATGATGCACAGTTAACACATTCAAAAAGAGGAATATGACTATTTTTATATACATTAAAGACTCCATTATTAAGTTTTAAAATTGAACCAGCTATTGTTCCATCTAAAAGGCGACATTCTATTCCTTTAGATATAAATTCTTGTCCTCCTAACGTATAATTTCCATCAGGTAATCCACCAGCTGGTAAACAATCTGTTATAAAACAAAGTTTATCTCCTTTTAATTTATAAATGATATCATATAAAGCTGGTGCAACATGAAAAGTATCAACAATCAATTCACAAGAAATATTGGAATTAAATATTGCTCCTACAACTCCTGGATTTCTGTGATTTAAAGGGCTCATCGCATTAAAAGTATGAGTTGCATGTAAAACTCCAACATTAGTAGCTTCAATTGCTTCTTCGTAAGTAGCATCAGTATGTCCCATTGAAACAATAACATTGGTATCTTTTCTTATCTCAGATATTGCTTTAAAATCTTTATCCATCTCTGGAGCCATCGTGATTATTTTAATAATATCTTGATATTTTTTTACAAAATTAGCATCAGGTTTTAAAATATACTTCTCATCTTGAGCTCCTTTTTTCTTAGGACTTATAAAAGGTCCTTCAGCATGAACCCCAAGTATAGTTGCACCTTTCCACGTTTTACTTTCTTCCTTTAAACTTCTACAAACTTCTAAAGATTTTATAATATTTTCCTTTGAAATTGTCATTGTCGTTGGCAAAAAACCTGTTACACCATTTTTAATAATTCCAGAAGCAATCGTTCTAATACTTTCTTCACTTCCATCAGAAACATCACATCCTAAATAACCATGTATATGTAAATCAATTAATCCAGGTGCAACATATCCTCCTTTAGCATCTATTATTTCTATATCCTTATTCAATTTATCTTTTGGAATAATTCCTTCTATTTTTGAAGAATATAAAAGAACTTTATCTTCTAATATTCTATCTTTTAAAATTATTTTTCCATTTATAATAGCCTTCATATTCACCTCTAATTTAATTATATAATATTCTTCTTTTACTTAGCAAGAAAATTTACAAATGTTAATTTAAATATGAAGTGCAACACTTCATAATTGAAAAAGACACATGAATAGTCTATAATATCTTTTCGTC
>CANRJE010000108.1 GCA_947630865.1 uncultured Bacilli bacterium
TATAACAACCTTTATAAATTCCATTATAATCAGTAGTTGATGGTTCACTATAATAAGCTTCTTTAATAACTCTATATCCTTTTGCATTATATTCCGCTTTAACAACTTTAATAGGAGTAGGTTTTTTATAAATATAAGCAATCTTATTATCTCTATAATATTGATTTGTTAAATTTAAATCATTTTCTAATGTCATACCACGATTTTTATAGGTAATATTTTTATTATCAACTGTTTTTTTTATACCGTTTGGATAATTCATTTTATCACCTTAATAAATTATACTATATTTCTTAAAAATTTTCTACTAAATTAAACTTTTTTTTCAAATTTATTTTAAACATTTCTCTAGACTTGTTTTTTATCTTTAAATTATTAACTTTTAGTTTTAAAAAATATATATTTGCTAATATTCTATTATTTTTTGTAAAAATTTGTTTAGATTTTAAATGTGAACACTAAAAAGTATTGACATACGGTTTAAAAAAAATTAAAATTGAATTAGATGTTATGTTTTATAGTTATTTATATATAGAGATTTATTTTTAGATTTTATATTATTTTAAGACATAGTGCTAAACCGAAGTATGCGGGGATTGCAAATTTAATTGAATAATACTAGAAAAGGAAGAGAAATGGATAATACTATTATTTACATTTTGCTTGCTTTAATTGGAATAGCAGTAGGAGCAGGACTTGTTATTGTTATAAATACAATAAAAGGTAATGCTGTAAATGCAAAGAGTAAACAGATTTTAGAAAGCACAAAAAAAGAAGCTGATAAAATCAAAAGAGATTCTATTTTGGAAACAAAAGAAGAATTACACAGATTAAAAATGGATACAGAAAAAGAGCTAAAAGAGAAAAAACTTGAAATGAAAGAATCAGAGAATCGTTTAGCTCAAAGAGAAAGTAATATGGATAAGCGTGATTTGATGTTTCAAAAAAGAGAAG
Source organism: uncultured Bacilli bacterium (assembly GCA_947630865.1). Taxonomy (GTDB): domain Bacteria; phylum Bacillota_I; class Bacilli_A; order RF39; family UBA660; genus RUG591. The sequence goes on from CANRJE010000108.1 coordinate 955, forward strand.
AAGCTTTAGATGAACGCGAAGCCAAAATTACAGCCAAACAAGCTGCTATTAATGAAGAGCAAGTAAAAATTGAAGAAATTAAAAATGAACAAATTAAAGTTTTACAAGATTTATCTGGAGTTTCACGTGAAGAAGCCAGAGATTTAGTAATGGAAAAAGTTAAAGAATCAATGGACTTAGAAATTACTAATTATATTAAAGAAAGAGAAAATGAAACAAAATTAGAGTGTGACAAAAAAGCTCGTGAAATGTTAGTTCTTTCAATGCAAAGATATGCATCAGATATTGCTGAAGAACAAACTGTAACAGTAGTTAATTTACCAAATGATGAGATGAAAGGTCGAATTATTGGCCGAGAAGGAAGAAACATAAGAACAATCGAAGCAATTACAGGAGTTGATTTAATTATTGATGATACTCCAGAAGCAGTAGTGCTTTCAAGCTTTGACCCCTTAAGAAGAGAAATCGCAAGAATTACTTTAGAAAATCTTATTAAAGATGGTCGTATTCACCCAACGAGAATTGAAGAATTATATGATAAAGTTTCTAAGGAAATGAATGATAAAATTATTGAATATGGAAATAATGCTTTATTTCGTCTAGGGATAACAAAGGTTGATCCTAAATTAGTAGCAATAATTGGAAAACTTCAATTTAGAACTAGTTATGGGCAAAATGCATTAACTCATTCAATTGAAGTAGCAGAATTATCAGGTATCTTAGCAGGTGAATTAGGGGAAAATGTTATGATGGCTAAACGTGCAGGACTTTTACACGATATTGGAAAAGCTATCGATCATGAAATTGAAGGAAGTCATGTTGAAATTGGTGTTGATTTAGCTAAAAAATATCATGAACCAGAAGAAGTTATAAATGCGATAGCATCTCATCATGGAGATACTGCTCCAACTAGTGTTATTTCAACAATTGTTGCAATATGTGATGCTTTATCAGCTTCCCGTCCTGGTGCTCGTAATGATTCACTTGAAAATTATTTAAAGAGACTTGAACAATTAGAAAAAGTTACTGATGGAATCGAAGGAATTGATAAAACTTTTGCTGTTCAAGCGGGAAGAGAATTAAGAGTAGTAGTTAAACCAGAGGAAGTTGACGATTTAGAAAGTTATAAGATTGCAAGAGAAGTAAAAGATAAAATTGAAAAAGAAATGCAATATCCTGGTACAATTAAAGTAACAGTTATAAGAGAAGTTAGAGCTCAAGAAGAAGCTAGATAACTTCTTTTTTAATAAAATTTTTAATCATAAATTTGCTTATAAATAAAAAAACGAAGTTTTAATTTTCTTCGTTCTTTTTCTTATATCTTTCACGACCTTCATTTATAATTTGCATAGCTTCTTCAATTCCGTGATAATCAAACACTTGAACTTTAATATTTTGAAGAAGTTTATAATTTTCAAAAAAGTTCTTGATTTCAATTAATGAATGTTTTGGTAATTCATCAAGTGAATTATAAAAATTACATCTAGGGTCAACATTATTAACAGCAATAATTTTTGGATCTCCAAATCCGTTATCAATCGTATCCAAATATCCTAAAACTTTAGCTTCAATAATACAACCTGGAAAACTAGCTTCACTAGTAATAACCAAAATATCAACGGGATCTCCATCAGTTGCCAAGGTCTCATCAATAAAACCATATTCACTTGGATAAGTCATAGATGAATATTGAACACGACTCAATCTAATTTTTCCTAACTTTTTATCAATTTCATATTTGTTTTTCGTTCCAAGAGGAATTTCGATAACACTATCAACAATATTATTCATAACTTCACCACCTATTTTAATCATAACAAATAATTTTTTTTAAGAAAAGAGTTTTTACAAATAATCTTGAAAATACTGTCAACTTATAGTATAATATTTGGCGTTTTTGGACTGATATTAAGAATTAACGTAAAAAATTAGAGATCATTACTTCTAAAAGTATAAATATTAATAGAAAGGAACTAATCAATATAGAATTAATTAAAACATTTCTATAAATTGATTAACAAGTAATTATGCAAAACATATTATCAAAAAAAGATATAGAAAATATAGAAATTTTAATTAAAATTACTAAAACTATCGATAATTTATATCAAAAGTTATATAGCTTAGAATTAGCATCATCAAAAGATAGTCTAGAATATCAAAAACTTCTTAATAATTTAAGTATTGCAATAGAAACAGAAAATAATAAATATGAAGAATTAAATTTAACTTATGAAAGATGTAATGCTATATTAGAGTATTTAGAAAAAGAAAAATTACCTCCAGAAATGGATAATGACATAACTAGTATTGTTAATGAAGATTATGATAATCGTATTTTTAGAAGAATTAAACATTTTATTATAAGAAAAATAATGTTATCTTATAGTGAAGAATTACTGAAACCAACTTTAAAAGATATTTCTAAAATTATTAGTAAAATATCAACAGAACCAAGTGTTATAACTCAAACAGAGTGGCAAACCAATCTTCAAGAAGCATTTGAGATAGATATTTATAGTTTTTATTTATATTTTCTAGAGAAAATGCTTAAAGAGATAACTGATGATAATTTAAAAGAACGTTTGTTAGCTTCAAAATATTATGTTTCTATGATTGATAAAGATATTGAGAAAAATTTAATTTCATCGTCTTTTGATATTAAATGTCCTTTCTATTTTTATACTGAATATTGTAAAGATTTATATAATATTCCTAATTTTTATTTTACTTTATATAAAAAAGGTTTATCTCAAAAATATATAAGTGCTTCAATTAATGGTTTAATAAGTTTTCCAGATTCAAGTTTTAAAATATTTAAAGTTAAAGTTATGGAAATAATCATGACTTGCTTATTAAGAAGTTCTTTTGTTATAAGTGATGATGATACTTTAGAAGAGATAAATTATTCATTTAATGAAAATATAGAAGATGAGGAATTTTTTAAAGATAATAAATCACATATAGGAGTAGACGTTGTTAGAAAAGCATTTTTAAATATTAAAAATGATAAAGAAAAAATTAAAGATGAAATGTTAATAGATAACAATAATTCATATGATAATAATTGTTAATTATTAATTAAAAAGTCAAGTGCAACTTTTGAATAGCTATAATAATTGTCTTAATGTGATTTTATGCCGAGAAAAC
>CANRJE010000109.1 GCA_947630865.1 uncultured Bacilli bacterium
GAATGAACAAAGATGAAAGATATTGGGGAGCATGGCACAATATAGAAGAAGAAAGAAAAATAGAAAGACAATTACAACATGAAGATGAACTAGATAATGCAAGAGAAGAAGGAATATCTCTTGGAACAAATACTATGGTTATAAATATGAACGAAAAAGGATTTGGTCTCGAAACAATATCTGAAATAGCTAATCTTGGCATTGATAAAATTAAACAAATAATTAAAAAAAATAAAAAATAAAAATGAACTCTTGAATTTTAATATTTAAGAGTTTTTTTGAATATTTTTATATTTCCTAAATATAATCTATTAGGAGGACTTTATATGGTTAATAAACAAGGATTATGGTTTTTAACATTAACAAGTTTGGCTCTTGTTTTAAGTGTATATTATATTACTATGCCAAATGAGTTATTATTAACAAATAATAGTAGCTATGTAAATAAAGAAGAAAAGAAAAATGAAGAAACTAAAGAGGTTGATGCTCAAAATAATACGGTTATTGAAGAAAGCGATTTAATTACTAGTATGCGAGTAGAACTTGACCAAGAAAGGGCCTTACAACTTGAAGAGTTAAAGGAGAAATTATCAGATACTAATCTAACAGTTGATGAAAAAAATGAAGTATATGAAGACTTAAGACAAATATCAGAGATAAGCAGTCAAGAAGAAACACTAGAAAAGAAAATAAAAAACGAATTTAAATTAAATGGATTTGTTAAAATAAAAGATGATATGATAGATGTTGTTATAGATTCTAGTAATCATGATAAAAGTTTAGCAGTTAATATTATGAAGAGTTTACAAGAAGAATTTACAGATAAAATGTATATATCTGTTAGTTTTAAGTCATAACTATTTGCCAAAATAATTTTCTTGCATATAATACATTGATATTATATAGAGGAGAATTATGAAAAGTATATTAACAAGTAGAGAAAAAGAGGTATTTACTTTATTAATTCAAAATAAAACAACTAAAGAAATAGCAGTATCATTAAAAATAAGTGAAAAAACTGTTCGTAATCATATATCTAATGCTATGCAAAAACTAGGAGTTAAAGGACGAGCAGCTGCAGTTGTTGAACTTTTAAAATTAAATGAAATATCACTTTAAAGCGTACTAATTTAGTACGTTTTTTCATATCTTTTACTAGGTGATAAATAATGCTTAGAAGAAAAGCTTTAAATAGAATTTATTTAACTACCATTGTTTTATTTATTATGTTAGCAACATTTACAATTGATTATTTGAATAAAAATAATTCCAATACTAAAGATTTAGAAGAAATAGAATATGTATCTAATTTAAATACTAGTCATATATATCTTTTAAATAATGATAATTATTTGGTTAAAGTAGATATTTTATTAACTAAAGATAATGTGGTTGATATGGTAAGAGAGATAATTAATAATTTATCTGTTAATAACAAAAAATATAATAATTTAAAAGGAGTTATACCTAGTAATACTAAAGTTAATGATATAAGTTTTAAAGATAATATTATAACAATAGATTTTTCAAATGATTTATTAAAAGTAAATGAAAAATTAGAAGAAAAAGTAATTGAAAGTATAGTTTATAGTATGTTAGAAATAAAAGATATTCATGATGTTATTATTAAAATAGATGGAGAAAATTTAACAAAACTTGAGAAAAGTAAAAAAGATTTACCAGTTATTTTGAATAAAGAATTTGGTATTAATAAAAGTTATGAAATTACGAAGTTAAGTGATATAGAAAAAGTTGTTTTGTATTATGTTTTTAATGATGATGATAATAGTTATTATGTTCCAGTTACAAGATATATAAATAGTTCTTCTAATAAAGTAAAAATTATTATCGATTCTTTAAAAGGAAATTATTTTTCTAATACGAATTTAAGTAGTTATTTATCATATAAAACAAATGTTAAAGATTTTAATTTAGAAAATGATATTTTAACAATTACTTTTTCTAGTTTAAATGAAGAAAACTTAGAAGAAGTAACTTATTCATTAGCATCAAGTATTTTTGATTCAATGGATATAGAAAAAGTTATTTTTGAGCTTGATGATAAAATAGTTGATATAAAAGTAAAAGAAAGTTAACTGATATTTGAATGTTTAAAATCAGTTTTTTTATAATTTACATTAAAATATTATTGTAATGAATATTTAAAATATGCTATAATTTATATATAAATAAATAATAGAGGGACTAAGTATGAATGAAGATAAGTTAAAAAAGGGAAAAAAGAATTTAGAAAATAAATCATTTTCTTTATTAAAAAAAGTAGGAAAAAAAAGAAAAAAAGGATTTACAATAGTAGAGTTATTGTCAGTTATAGTAATATTAGGAATAGTTCTAGGAATAACAATAACAGCATATGTAAATATCAATAGAGGAGTAGATGTTACATATTATAAAACGGTAGAACAATCTTTATTAACAGCAGGAACGCATTATTATTCATATACAGATGATTTACCAAGTGTTTTTGGAGATCAAAAAACAATTACTCTTAAATATTTAGTAGATAATGGTTATACAGAAGAAGAACAAAAGATAGTTGATTCAAGAGGAAAAACATGTGATTTAAGTAAAAGTTATGTTGGGGCCTATAAGGATAGTTTAGATAAAACAAATTATTATGTGTGCTTAAATTGTGGAGAGTATGAAACAGATAGTCTTCCATGTAATGGAACAACTAATTATCGTTTAAATATGAGGGCCAAGAAAAGAAATTCAGGAGAGGTTTATAATTTAGATGGTAAATCTTGGTCAGGTGAAGATGTAGAAATAACATTTGAAACCTTAAACGATATGAAAGAAGCAATCTTAGAAGATGAAAGTGGTAATCAAAAGAAATGTACATTAGAAGAAAAGAGTGAAGTAAAAAGTTGTAGTGTAATAGTAGATAAAGGTGGAAAGTATGAAGCATATGCAACAGGTTCTAATGGAGTTACAAGTGCAAAAGAAGAAATAACTATTTTAATAGATAAAACAGCTCCAACTTTTGATATTGAAAATAGGGGAGTAAATGATAAGATAGAGATAGAAGCAACTAGTGGATTAACAGCAAATATTACCAATCGAGTAAAAAATATAAATGATTCTGAAAGTGGAATAAAAACGGTTGAATATTCATTAGAAAAAAGAAGTAGTAAAGTTTATTATAAAAATGTAAAAGTTGCTACAAGTTTTGATATAAATCAAACAAAAGAAATAGAAAAATATAACTTAATAGTAAGAGTAGAAAATAATGCTGGTTTAAAAACAGAAAAAACAATAAATTATGAATTATATAAAAGAGTTCCAGCACCAACAGCAGAAGGTTATTGTAAACAAGGAGTGGTATATACAGGAAATGAACAAGAATTAACTAAAACACCAGGAGAAGGATTAATATTTACAGATAACAAGAAAATAAATGCAGGAAGTTATGCAGTAACAGCTAAAGTAAAAGATAATTATCGATTTGCTGATAATACAACAACAAATAAAACATTTACATGTTCAATAGCAAAAGCAAAAACTGCAACAACAGGAAATTGTAATAATATAACATATAATGGACAAAGTCAAACACTAGCAAGTGGTGGAACAAGTATAAGTTATCAAAATAATGCAGGAACAAATGCAGGAAATTATACTGTAACAGTAAATACTGATAGTAATCATACTTATAGTGATAGTACAACGAGTAAAACATTATCATGTAATATTAAGAAGAGAGATGTAAGTGTAGTATGGAGTGGAACGTCATTTACATATAACGGACAAGGACAAGCTCCAACACCAACAGCAAGTAGCGGAGTAAGTGGTGAGACATTAAATTTAACTAGGACAACGAATACAAATGCAGGAAATTACACTTCAACGGCAAGTATAGCAAGTGTAAGTGGAGGACAAGCAAATAAAAATAATTACAATTTAACAGGAGCAACTAAAGGATATACAATAGCTAAGCAAACACCAACTCTTAATTTAAGTTCAACATCTGGAATAGCTGTAAAAGGGGTAAAATTAAATATAACAGCAAGTGTAACAGCAACACCTGCAGCAAGTGGAAGTTATAGTGCAACTTCAAGTA
>CANRJE010000110.1 GCA_947630865.1 uncultured Bacilli bacterium
TATCGTTTATTTAATGTTGATGATCCTGCTATTATTGAACCTTTTGTTAAAATTGAACATAAGGACTGGAAACAACTTGTTAAAGATAGCAATATCAAACCTATTAAACGTAGAAATGGCAAAGATATTTCTATTGATATTAATTGTCCTTGTTGTGGTGCTCCTAAAGGTTATCTTTATGATAATACTGGTAAAGGTAATCAATTTGAATGTAAAGTTTGTTCTTTTATCTTTTCTACTAACCCTAACAAAGATAAAGATGTTGTTCTTAAATGTCCTCATTGCAGACATCAACTTAATTTTTATCATCATCGTGACGATTTTGATGTTTATCGTTGTAAGAATGATAATTGTCCTTTTTATCTTAAAAACAAAAATTCTTTAAATGCTCACGATTTAAAATTGTATAAAGAAAAATCAAATTTAATTAAACTTAGATATATTTACCGTAAATTTAACATTGATATTCCTACTCTTCAAAAAGATTATCGTGAGTTTATTAAGTCTCCAATTGATTTATCTCGTGCTTATTCTTCTCAATATATCATTGGTTTATGTCTTACTTATCACGTTAATTATGGACTTTCTTATCGTCAAACTGCTGCTATTCTCAAAGATATTCATGAAGTGTGTATTTCTTACAAAACTGTTGAAAATTATTGCAAAGCTGCTTCTTCCATCATTCATCCAGTTTTAGAGTTTTATCCTTATGAACTTTCTGATACCATTGCTGCTGATGAAACTTACATTAAAATTTTAGGTAAAACTACTTATATCTTCTTTTGGTTTGATGCTATTAAGAAAATTGTTACTTCTTATCGTGTCTACGAAAACCGTGATTCTTTATCTTCCATTAAAGCTGCTTATTCAACTTTAATTAAATATGATACTTTACCTGATTCTTTAAAAGTTATCTCTGATGGTAACCCTATTTATAACGTTGCAGTTCAATACTGGTGTCAAAATGGTTTGCCTTTTAAACTTTTTCAGGTGATTGGACTTACAAATCAAGATGATATTTTCAAAGAATATCGTTCTGAAAAACAAATTATAGAACGTTTTAATCGCACTTTAAAATATTACTATCGTCCTAAAGATGGTTTCTCTTCTCTTGATAATGCCAATTCCTACATGGTCTTATTTGCTTCTTTTAATAATTTTTTAAGACCTAATAAAGCTTTAGATTGGAAAACTCCAGTTGAACTTCCAGAACTTATTGGTATTTCCAATATGCCTAATAAATGGATTGAACTTCTTCATCTCGGTTACAAATATTCTGATATTTATGCTTAAGTTAAGTTTTTTCATTTTTAACTTGTTTTCAGCATGTCTTTTTTATTAATTACTATTTTCAAAGAACTATTTTTCTATCTTTTTTTTGATAGATTTATATTAAAATTTTCATTTTAATATTTTTTTCATCTAGTATGCTAGTTTTCCATAAAACTTTTCACACTATCTTTTTTTAACATTATAACATATTTCTTAAAAAAACAAAAAAAAGAAGGAAAATTCCTTCAATTATACTCTTTCAACATCTAAGTAAACATCAATTCCATTTAAATTTGTCTTTTCATCAACTCTTTTTTCTTGAATTAAACTATCGCATAAAGTTTCTTTCTTGATGAAATCTATAAATGTCTCAATTTTACTTAATAAATCTTTTTCACTATAGTAATAGATATAAATACGATCAGTTATATTGAAATCTTTAGTTTTTCTTAATTGTTGAACTTTACTTATAAGTTCTCTTGCAATTCCTTCATTTATCAATTCTTCAGTTAAAGTTGTATTTAATATAATAAATAAGTTATTGTTAATTCCAGTATTATAACCTTCTTTAGAATTAACTCTTATGTCTAACATATCTTTATTAAGTTCATATTCGTTGTCACCTAATTTGATATTTAAAGTTTCACCTTGTTCAAGTTTTTTAATATCGTCTTTAGATATTTCTTTTAAATACTCACTTAATAATTTGATATTAGAAGAGAATATTTTTCCACATACTTTGAAGTTTGGTTTTATTTCATAATTGATATAAGTATCTAGATTACTTTCAAAACATATTTTTTTAACATTCAATTCTTCTTTAATTAGATCTGTTAAGTCCCCGATTATATTTTTAATTTTTTTATCAAGGATAACTTCACTTAAAGGTTCACGAACTTTAATTTTAACTTCTTCACGAATTTTTCTACCAAGTGAAATTAAGTCTCTAACAGTATCCATTTTTTCTTCAATTTTATTATTGATATATTTTTTATTGTATTTTGGAAATTCTGCTAAATGAACACTTTCTAAATCTGTTAACTTTTGATATAGATTTTCTGATACAAATGGAACAATTGGAGCAATCATTTTAGAAAGTCCTACTAAAACATCATATGTTGTCTTGTAAACTGCTTTTTTGCTATTGTCAAGTTCACTTGCCCAGAAACGATTACGATTACGTCTTATATACCAGTTTGATAAATCATCAGATACAAAAGTTACTAAGGCTCTTACAACTTTATTTAAATCATATTCATCATAACTTTCGGTTACGTATTTTAAAAGTTTATTATATTTTGATAATAACCATTTATCTATTTCTTCTAAATCTTCATACTTAATCTCATATTCTCTTGGATCAACATTATCAATGTTTGCATAAGTTTGAAAGAAAGTATAAGTATTTAAAAGAGGATTAAAGAATTTAGAATAAACTTCCTTTAGACCATCTTCATCAAATTTTAAAGGTGTCCAAACAGGAGAAACATAAGGAAGATAAAATCTTACCGTATCAGCTCCATATTTTTCGATAGTTGTAAATGGTTCAACAATATTGCCTTTACTTTTACTCATCTTTTTGCCATCTTTATCTAAAAGTAAATCATTTACTAATACATTTTTGTATGGTGATACACCTTTTAAGAAAACGGAAATTACAAGTAGAGAATAAAACCATCCTCTAGTTTGATCAATTCCTTCACAGATAAAATCAGCAGGAAATTGAGATTCCCATAATTCTTTATTTTCAAATGGATAATGATATTGAGCAAATGGCATAGAACCTGAATCGAACCAACAATCAATTACATCATTAACTCTTGACATTGTTTTTCCACATTTTGGACATTTAATATGAATATCATCAACATATGGGCGGTGAAGTTCAATTGTTTCATCAATTTTTTCAATAGCCTTTTCTACTAGTTCTTTTCTAGAACCTATCATTACATCACATCCACATTCACATCTCCATAAAGGAAGTGGACAGCCCCAATATCTGCTTCTTGAAATTGCCCAATCATTTAAATTTGAAAGCCAATTACCAAACCTTTTTTCTCCAACATAAGATGGATACCAATTAACCTTTTTATTAGCTTCAACTATTTTATCTTTTAATTTTGTAACTTCAAGATAAAAACTTGGTTTAGAATAATATAAAAGTGGAGTACCACATCTCCAACAATGTGGATAATTATGAAGCATTTTTTGTTTTTTAAATAATTTATCGTTTTCTTTTAAATATTTAATTACTAAAAGGTCAGCATCAAAAACATTTGTTCCTTTCCATAAACCGTCAGTATAACAACCATCTTCTCCAACAGGATTTAAATATGGTAAGTCATAAGCTTTTCCAACTTTCGAATCATCTTCACCAAAAGCAGGAGCAATATGAACGATACCTGTACCATCTTCAATGGTTACATAATCAGCAAGTGTTACATAAAAGGCTTTTTTATTAACTTTTAAACTTGGAATTAGTTGTTCATATTCCATATATTCTAAGTCGCGTCCTTTATATTTTTCTAATACTTTAACGTCATCTCCTAAAACTTTTGATACCAAAGCCTCTGCTAAAATGAATTTATAACCTTGACTTTCTACTTTAACATAATCATAATTAGGATTTACACATAAAGCAACATTAGAAATCAATGTCCAAGGAGTAGTTGTCCAAACTAAAAAGTAAACATCTTCCCCTTTCTTTTTCATTGGAACGATTACAGTTTGAGCTTCTATTTCTTTATAACCTTGTGCAACCTCATGAGAAGCAAGTCCTGTTCCACATCTAGTACAATATGG
>CANRJE010000111.1 GCA_947630865.1 uncultured Bacilli bacterium
ACTGAAACCGCTCTACCAATTCCCGAATCTCCTCCTGTAATAATAGCTACTTTATCTTTTAACTTACAACAACCTTTATAATTAGGATTATCAAAAATAGGACGTGGCTTCATTAAATACTCAAACCCAGGTTGTCTATCTTGTGATTGAGGAGGATATCTCAACTTAAATTTAGTACATTTAAGTCCATATCCATCTTTCGTTATCCCTTTAAAACCATAGTCATCTTTGCCATTAGGTTTCTTATTATAATAATATTTATAATCCAAAAAAATCACTCCCTATCTCATTTTATTCAAAAATAATCTAGGTGTGATTTTTAACTATTCTTTTATAGCTGATGTAACTGTATAATTTGTAAAATCTAAACTATTTATAATTTCTTTATAATTCTCAAAAGTTTCATTTTCAACATCTTTAATCTTATCAATATCAAAATAATTAAAAGTAACAATGTTTTCAACTAAAGGAAAAACTAAACTATTTAAATTCTCTTCTCTAAGTATTAAACTAATAATTGTATCTTTTTTATTCATTTCAAAGTCTTCCAAATCAAACTCTAAATTTTTAATTTTATCTTGAATTAATTTTACTAATTCATCTTTTTTAGAAGTATAAGTACCAAATTCTAAAATCACCATATCATTTATAAAATAATAATCTATATCTAAATCATAAATAGAAATTTCTTTATCAAGTATATCTTTTTGTAATTTAGATTTTGTTGAAAAATTATAAGAAAATAAATATTTTAAATAAAAAGATAATCTTACTCTCTCATAACTACTTAAATGATTAAGTTTTATTTTATAACTTAGTCTAACATAATCTTCTTCTGTTTCTACTTGAACTTCTCCTTCTTTTTCTTTAACTTCAATAGCTTCATTTGGTGTTATTATACTTGTTTTATGATTACTATAATTAAATTCATCATATGTTTTTTTAATTAACTCTAAAACTTTTTCTTCATCAAAGTTTCCTGATACAACAACTATTTGATTACTTGGTTTATAAAAAACTTCATAACATCTAACAAGTTCTTCATAAGTAACATTTTCAATTTCTTCTAATGTTCCTAAAATATCTTTATAATCTAGATTTTGAAAAAGACAATTTCTTGTTAGAATATCTAACTTACGAAATTTATTATCTAGATTTTCTCTTATTTCTTCTAAAATAGCATTTTTAGTTTCTTCAACATCATTTTCTGTAAAAACTCTATTGTTAATTCCTTTTAATAATTTAACTAAATTTTTATTAAAATCATGAACTGTATCTATATAAAAATTAGTCATCATTGCATAAGTCAATCCATTAAAATTAATATAATTATCCATAAAAAGAGGAAGCATATTTCCATACATACTATGTTCAATTAATAAATGTTCCATAAAATGTGCTATTCCATTAGAAATATGATAATGTTTATTGTCATACATATATTCTGTATCTTTTCCTCCAAATTTTACTATTAAATCTAAAATTGCTGCTTTTTTACTTGTATCTTTTAGTAATATAACTTTTAATCCATTATCTAAAGTTAAAATTCTTGTATCTTTCATTTTTCACCTCTTAAAAAATAGATTGTATCAAGTTCTATCCTATTTAAAAATTTTAAAAATTTATCTATATCAATCTCTTTAAATTTCTTAGCTAATTCTTTTTGAGTCATAGATATTCCTAAATAATAATCAATTGCTTCATCTAATTTAGAATACTTTTCATCACATCTTCTAATTTCTTGATATCGCATACATTTTAAACATTTCTTTTGATATTCTTCTAAAACTTTTTTATCTTTTAATTCACTAATTGTTTCTTTAATTAAATTAACAACTTTTTCTTTATTATTTTTTTCAAGTGATGTTTCAACAACTAATAATCCTCGATTAAGTTTTACAGAGTTAAAAACAGAATAAACTAAGTTATTATCAAGTCGAAGTTTTTTAAAAAATAAACTGATACCTAAACTTTTAGTAATTAAATTGTTGAGTGCTCTTAAATAAATTTCATCTTCATCTTTCATATTTTTTACTAAGAAAGCCATATTTAAAATCGAATCTTGATATTCTTTTTTTACTTCAATAACTTCATTTACCTTTAAATTAGACTTTTTATAATATGAAAAATCTTTATCTAATTCAATATCTTCTTGATAAATAAAATAGTCTTTAAATAAATTGTCAACTTCACTTTTTAAAATATTTCCATAGACAAATATAATTGGAGGAGTATTAATAATATTTTCTAAATAATATTTATAAACAGATTTAGGAGTTACTGTTTCAAGTATATCAAGATTTGCATAACTAGAGTGATCATTATAAAAATCAATATCAACTGCTTTCATAAAAGCATCATAACTATAACCATATATGTCTTTATTTATATTTTTAGTTTTAGACATTATAAATTTTTTTTCTCTTTCTATATCTTTTTCTTTAAAAGAATCGTTTTCAACATTAGGACAGTAGATAGCTTTAAAAAAGAAATCAATAGTTTCTTTTAGATTAAAATCATGTACCTCTTTAGGATTAGGAACAGTTAAATATACTTTAAAGAAAAGAGAATGCTTTACTCTTTCTATACCTATATTATAGTTAATAATTAATTTTTTTAATACCTCTTTACGAAAATCTTGTTCTAGTGGAAAATCTTTAGATGTTGAAGTTATAATATTTCTAATTATTTTTAAATCAAAGAAATGATTTTTTTGAAATTTGATTGGATAAATTAAAACAATATCGATTGTTTTATACTTTTTAGTTCTAATAATTTTAGGTTTTATAACTTTAATTTTTTCCATATACACCTCTTGCTAGATATGATAACATTTTTTGTATAATAGGGCAAGAAAAAAAAGAGTTAGACTCTTTACTTTTATAAAGTTAATTCATAGGGATTATCGGTAGACCCATCACCTGATGCTATTTTTACATCTGATTTTAAATATAAAGTAGGTCTAACTAGTCCACTAGCATGTACTGAAAAGTTGTTTTTAAGACTTCCCGAAATATTACCAATATTAAAAATACTACCTAATGATGATGGAGAAATGAACCATTGATAATTAATATTCATAGTTTTATATTCCCAATTTGTTTCTTGTATATCTATGTTATCATAAATATCCAACGTAGTATTCCAATAATTACTATTAGCACTATAACCATAATCACTAGGGTATAATAAGGCAATTTTACCTTCCCATATTGCTGCATTTCCTGCCCAAACTCGGCAGTTTTCGTTTTCTTCTATTCTACTTCCGACATTATTTTCTGAAGGACCTATTTCTCCTTCACAATCAGATACTGCTCTTTCATGAAAATAAATTGTTTTGCTAGTTTCAACATTTGTTTCATATTTATAATTTCCTAAGTAATATTTAGTATCTTCTATCATATTAATATTATTATCTTTTAAATAGCTTAAATATCCTTTATTTCCGTTTGTTTCGTCTTCCATTGTATTTAGCCAATATTGTAGTCCTGCTGTTGCCCAATCATTATTGTTGGTTCCTTCTACCTTTTTGTTCCAATGAGCACCTGATAAAGATTCGGTAACCTTTATATTATAAGTTACTCCTTGTATTGTATAATTTTCTGGAAATATATTAAGCAGTTCATTATTTCTTACTATTTTAACATGTTCTATATTATTTTCATCTTTAAATACTCCAATTATCCTCCATAATTCATCATTAAAGGTTACATAGTTATTTACATTAGCTCCAGAATATCTGTATTCTCTTATTTCTTCATTATTGTTTTCTTTATATAAATTTCCATTCTGATTAACTGCAACTACTCCTCCTGTAAAATCTTCTTTACTACCTGAATAATTACTTACTAACTTTGATTTTACCTCTTTTACAAAGTTGTTTTCATGTTTATCATCTTGATATAATCCTACATCTATACTTCCATAATATGTTTTACTTAATATCTCTTCTCCTGCTTCAGAATCTAACCATAGTTTTAAATAGATTATTTTACTATTACCTACTTTTAAATCATATCCTGTATATATTATATTTTTATCATTCTCTAAATTATCACTTACTTGATATCT
>CANRJE010000112.1 GCA_947630865.1 uncultured Bacilli bacterium
GACAAAAAAATAAGAGAAGCCATAATAAGGGAAGAACGAGAAGAAGCGAGAAATGAAGGATTACAAGATGGATTAACTCGTGGTCGTACTGAAGGTCGTGCCGAGGGTCTTGCTGAAGGGATTGAAAAAAATAGACGTGAAATGATAGTTAACCTTAATTCTCAAGGGGTAAGTTTAGATATAATTTCAAAAGCAACTGGTCTTGACATAGATGAAATAAAAGCAATCATTGAACATTCTTAAATATGGTTAGTTATTTTAAGATTAGTATCTAATCTAATTAAATACTAATCTTTTTTGATGGCTATATTTTAAACATTTTTCTTGATAAAGTGCAAGATATTTAACTCGATAAACATCTCTTATATCACCAATTATATAATAAGGTCTATTTAAACTTTCATCAGGAAGTGTGAACTTATGATAAGGAAGAAATAAAACACCAATTCCTCCTTTTTCAATAAAATCTAATACCTTAGTTTCAGTATCATCAACTAAAATATTTTTAATTTCTTTTTCATTGTCATCAACTAATCTCCTTGAAATAGAAGGAATACCACTTGCTTTTTTAATCTTTCTTGGAATCGCAAAAAGATTTAAATCATATTCCTTTAAATAATCTCTTTTACTGCAAGATTCATTAAAATAAGAATTAACGTTAGATGCTACACCAACATTATTGAATATATTGCTTTCTTTAACTTCTTTAATTTTTTTTCTGGCATTATCTATCTCATTACATCTTTTTAATAAATCATCAAAATCAACACTTTTAAAATAGCAATCGATTACAAAACGCCAAGGATTACCATCGCGACTTACAAGCTCTAATAAATAATCTTTTGAATCTTTTTCTTTTCCCATTTTTATATCATGTTCTCTTATTCTTTGAATTTTTTTACTTATATCTAAAAAACTAGTTCCATAAAGATCAACAATAACACCATCAAAGTCATAGTAACAGTCTCCCTTTTCAAAATAAGGTAATTTTTTTAAACCTTTAAATTCAGGACTTAATAAAAATTCGTCTAAATCTTTTTCAATTACATTTTTGATAACGATATCAGCTCCATAATAAGAAGTTTCTATTTCTTTATTATCAATATCTTTATTAATATCAGGAAGATAACTCAAATCATCAATTATATAATAAGGTTGATTAGAACCATATTGATAAGGCTTTATAAAGTTTGAACAATTAGGATACATATCTTTTAAATTAGAAACAAAATAAACTCCATAACCTCCATTTTTAACCCAACCTAAAATATTATCAAGACCGTTATCAACTAAAATATTTCCTTTAGCTTTAACACAATCATGCTTAGGAATAGTATTAGGAGTTGTTATTAATTTTATAAAAGGTAAATACTTTTCATAGATAAACTTTTTTATTTCAACTTCATTACTTCGTAATTCTTTAGCATTATAAAGAGAATATGTAGAAAGACCAAATACGTTTTTAAATTCGTTATTATCAACTAAATTTTTAATTTTGGAAATAGAAGAATCTAATTCTCCACCAAGAAAAAATAAAATACTCCAATCTGATGTTGCAAAGAAATGTCTGATTGCAACTGAATCAGTTAAATCAACTCCAATTTCTTGCATTTTTCTAAAAGCCCAAGATTCTGTATCGAAGGTTACTCCATCACAGTCAATATATAAAAGTCTTTTCATAATACCTCCATTAACTTACTATCTTAACATAAAATCTTAAGATTACAAATGTTTTTTCAAAAATAATTTAATAAATCATCATTGGTCTAATTTATTCTTTTATAAAATAAAATATATTGATATGAAAAGTATAAGAGAATATATAAGTTCTAATAAATTAAAATTAAATTATATTAATAACAATTTAAATGTTGTTAATTATGATGAAATTCTTTTATTAACAGAATCTAAAATAATGATTTTAAAAGATAAAAAGACAATTACTATTAAAGGTGATAATTTGATAGTATCCAAACTTTTAGAACAAGAAATTTTAATTGAAGGTGTAATTAAATCAATAGAAATGTAGGTGATACCTTGAATATATATATAATTAAAATTAAAGATAAATATTTTAAAAGACTAATAAAATATCATATTTATTTTGAAAATATAAAAAAAGTAAAAGATGATTATATTTTAGAAGTTTCTGAAGATAATTATCAAAAACTATTAAAATTTAAGAAAATTTATAAAATAGAATTATTAGGATATAAAGGTCCTATTCGTTATCGAAATATATTTAAAAAGCATTATCTTTTTTTTATTATGTTTTTTCTTGGTTTAAGTTTAATTATTTTTTTATCGAACATTGTTTTTAAAATTGAAATAAATGAAGAAAGAGAAGATATAAGAAATCTTATTTTAAAAGAACTTGAAAATAATGATTTAAAATTATATGGTTTTGTTAAATCTTATTCGGAAAAAGAAAAAATTAAAGAGAAAATTTTAAAAGATAATAAGGATAAATTAGAGTGGTTAGAAATAACAAGAAAGGGAAGTGTTTATGTTGTTGATGTTGAAAGAAGAATTATAAATCAAGAAGAAGAAAATAATTTACCTCAAAATATTGTTGCTAAAAAGAATGCTATTATTTTATCAATTGAAGCTGAGCATGGAAGTATTGTAAAAAAATTAAATGATTATGTGAAAAAGGGAGAAGTTATTGTAAGTGGTGAGATTACTCATAAAGATGAAGTTGTTGACTTAGTTAAAGCAAGAGCAACAGTCTATGGAGAAACTTGGTATAATGTTCATGTTTCTTATCCCATCTTTTATTATGAAAAAAATTATACTGGAAAAACTAAAAAAAGATTTAGTTTAACAATTTTAAATAAAAAGTTTAATTTTTTTGATAAAGATAAATATGAAGATGAAGAAATTGCGGAAACAAAGATATTTTCTCATCATTTTTTACCTATTAAATTTAGTTATGAGAAGGTCTTAGAGCTTTATAAAGAAGATAGTATTTATACAGTTGAAGAAGCAACATCTAAGGCTATTAAGGTTGCTCGCGAGAAAATTTTAAAAAGTTTACCTAGTGATTCTAAAATTTTATCTCAAAAAAAATTGAAAATTATTGTAAATAATAGTACAATAGATGTAGATGTTTTCTTTAAAGTTTATGAAAACATTACGGACATAGTTTTAATAGATAAAAAACTAAATTCGCAAGGAGAATAATATGTTCAATTTAGCTGATGATTTACTATTTGTAATGCGAAGTACTTGGCCTATTGTTGCTATTACAGTCGTTGCTATTGTTTCTTTAAGAATAACTTATATTGTTAAGAATAAAATAGCATTTGTACTTTATGAAGAGGTTTTAACGCTTATTTTTATAATTTATATTTTAATGTTTTTCCAAGTAGTAACTTATCAAGATGTTATTTCTTATGGCAATAATTTTATTCCGTTTAAAGAATTAACGAGATATACAATTGGTTCAAAGTTATTTTTCAAAAATGTTATAGGAAATATTTTATTATTCATGCCTTATGGTTTTTTTGCTTCTTATTATTTAAAACTTAATAAAAAAAGAATTGCTTTTTTGCTTATTTTGTTAGTATCTTTAGCTATTGAAGGAGTACAATTAGTAATTGGAAGATGCTTTGATGTTGATGATATTCTTTTAAATATAATAGGAGGAATGTTTGGTTATTTTATTTACCGTTTTCTAGATTTAATAACTAATAAAATGTCTAAAAGAACGATTAGTACTCTTTTAATAATAGCAATAATGGTATTAACATTAGTTTTACTATATATAATGATGTGAGGAAATATGAAAATAGGTATATTTAATGAAACAAATGAAGAAATAGATGAGTATTTGAAAACTGTTAAAAAAGTTTTAAAAAATGGACTTAAACTATTAAATATTAAAAAAATTGAATTTAATATTATCATTGTTGATAACAATTATATTCATGAACTTAATAAGACATATAGAGGAATAGATAGAGAAACAGATGTTATTAGTT
>CANRJE010000113.1 GCA_947630865.1 uncultured Bacilli bacterium
TATGTTAATTTTCATTTTAATGACTTACTTCCCGTATTTAAAAAAGCGGGAACTTTCAAATTTATTTTTAGAAAAGTTAAAAAACACTTGATTTTCTGCATAAAATATGATAGTTTATATACATGAACACGAAAGTGTTTTTTAATTTGACTTTAAAAAGGAGCAAAAATGAAAAAAAAGGAAAAAGATGAAAAAGTTACTTTGAAAAAAGAAAAAGAAAAAAAAGAAGTTAAAAAAGTTAAAAAGACTAAAAAAGAAAAGAAAGAAAGTTTTTTAAGCCAAGTATATAAAGAAATGAAACTAGTTCATTTTCCTAATCGAAAAGATATGATTAAATATAGTGTAGCAACAATTTGTTTTGTTATCTTTTTCGGTGTATATTTTGCTGTAATTCAAGCTATTATGGCTTTGGTAACGACTTTACAATAGGGGTGAAATTATGGAAGAAAAACAATGGTATGTAGTTAATACTTATTCAGGACATGAAAATAAAGTAAAAGAAAAATTAGAGATGCGTGCTAATTCAATGGATATGAAGGATTATATCTTTAGAGTTATTGTACCTGAAGAAACAGTAGTTGAAGAAAAAAATGGTGTAGAAAAAGAAAAAGTAAAAAAATTATTTCCAGGTTATATATTAGTTGAAATGGTTATGAGTGATGAAGCATGGTTTGTTGTTCGTAATACTCCTGGAGTAACGGGTTTTATTGGTTCAAGTGGAAAAGGAGCTAAACCTACCCCACTTCAACCATATGAAGTAGATAATATTTTAAATAGTATGGGTATGAATCGCATTGATATTAAGAACGATTTAGCTGTTGGAGACCAAATTAAAATTGTTGATGGACCTTTTTCAGGTATGTTTGGTAAAATTGAATCTATTGATGAAGAACAAAAAATCGTTAATGCAATTGTTGACTTATTTGGACAAGAAACTTCTATTGAATGTGAGTTAAGTCAAATTAAAAAAGCTTAATGAGTCGTATAAATGTTAATTATCAAGACATTGATAAACTTCGAAAATGTAGAATTTGTGGTAAAGGTATGGAAGGAATTTCTTACTTTTTAGATGAAAAAACAATTTTGAAATTATATAAATTTTTGCGTTTAGAAAGTGATTTGCATTTTGTTGGATTAAAGTCTGATTTTATTGCTTTTCCGATTGATGTTTATGGTTATCAAGACTCTAAATATATTGTTGGATATACAAGTAAATTTTGTAAGGGATTTAAACTTGAATCAGGATTTAAAGAATCTTTGTTAATAGAAGATTTGGTAAAAGCATATAATATGGCGAGGACGGAAATAGAAAGATACCCTAATATATTTATGGACGATTTATCAAAAGAGAATATGATTTATAATGAAGATGATGATAGTATAAGTTTTATTGATACAAGTTTTTGGAAAGAAAAAGCTAGTTCTTTAAATACTAATCTTAAAGTTTTTGATTCAGAAATGCTTGGAAGTTTAGTTATTTCAACTTTAGATATTGCTCGTGAACTTTTAAGAAGTAAATCAAAATTGGGAAGTATATATGGTCGAAGTTATATGTCTAAAGATAATTTAGTCTTTTTAGAATTTTTAGATGAATATATAAGAGAATTTGAAAAAGAACATGAAAAGGTTAAAACAATTGGCGATTTAGTTAAAAAGTCTTGATTTTAAAAGAAAATCATGATATTATCATACTGCTATATTTAATTATATAGATTAAGTGGGAGGCAAAAGTCTTAACTTATAAGGCGGACAAGTTAGCTATTTGAACCACTCGCGAAAAAAAACAAGAGAAAGGATGTGTTTTTCGTGGCAAAAGAAGTTGTTAAAAAAATTAATTTACAAATTCCTGCTGGACGTGCTACTCCAGCTCCACCAGTTGGTACAGTTTTAGGACCTGCTGGAATTAATTTACAAGAGTTTTGTACTAAATACAACGATGCAACAAAAGATAAGATAGGAGATATCGCACCAGTTGTAATTACTATCTACGATGATAGAAGTTTTGACTTTGTTGTTAAAACTCCACCTACTCCATCTTTAATTAAAAAGTATGCTAAAGTACAAAAGGGTTCTGTTAAGGGAAAAAATGAAATTGTTGGTTCTCTTACAAAAGAACAAGTTAAAGAAATTGCTACTATTAAATTACCAGATTTAAATGCTAATGATATTGAAGCAGCTATAAAGACTGTTGAAGGTACAGCACTTAATATGGGAATTGAAATTAAAGAATAATATAATTAAATTCATATAGGGCAACCTATGTGGAAGGATTAAAGTCCGCTAAAACCACAAGGAGGTAAAGATGAAAAAAAGAGGAAAAAGATATAATGAAGCTTTAGGAAAATTTGAAAAAAGTAAATTATATACTAAAGAAGAAGCTATTAAGTTAGTTAAAGAAACAGCAAATACAAAATTTGATTCAACAATTGAAGTTGCTATGTATTTAAACCTTGATACTAAAAAAGCTGATCAACAATTAAGAGGAGCACTTGTTCTTCCTAATGGAACTGGTAAGACTAAACGTGTTTTAGTAATTGCTAAAGGTGATGCAGCTAAAGATGCTAAAGAAGCTGGAGCAGACTATGTTGGTGATATGGATATGATTGAAAAAATCGAAAAAGAGAATTGGTTCGATTTTGATACTTTAATTGCAACACCAGATACTATGCCACTTCTTGGAAAATTAGGTCGTATTTTAGGACCAAAAGGTTTAATGCCAAATCCTAAAACAGGAACAGTTACAACTGATGTTAAAAAAGCCGTTTCTGATGTTAAATCAGGACGTGTTGAATATAGAACAGATAGTTTTGGTAATGTTCATGGTATTATAGGAAAATCAAGTTTTGAAAGTGATAAATTACTTGAAAACTTAGATGCTTTTGTAAGTGCTATTTTAAAATTAAAACCAGCAACAGTTAAAGGTGATTATGTTAAAAATATAAGCATCTCTTCAACTATGGGTCCTGGAATTAAAATTAGTCTTAATTCATTTGACAAATAAAAAAATAATGTTATAATAATATAAGTTTATTGATGTGGTGCCAAAGACAGTAGGTATAAAAATAAATCCTACCGAGGACTATAAATACTTTTTGTTTTTAAAGTCCTTGCTCTGTGAGGACTTTTTATGTGCATCATTTAATAAATAAAAAAAGGAGCGTGAAGATATGGCAAATCCTAAGATATTAGAGCAAAAGCAACAAGTAATTGATGAAATCAAAACTACTTTTGAAGATTCTAATAGTGTTGTTTTGTTTGATTATCGTGGTCTTACTGATGAAGAAATTAAGGATTTAAGAAGAAAACTTCGTGATGTTGATAGCAAATACAAAGTTTACAAGAATACCTTAATTGAAAGAGCAATGCATGATTTAAATATTAATATTGATGAATATTTAAATGGCCCAACTGCTGTTGCTTTCAGTAAAGATCAAATAGCCCCAATTAAAGTATTATCTGATTTTAAGAAAACGCATGATATAGTTACTTTAAAAGTTGGGTTAGTAGACAATACAGTTACTACAAAAGACGAATTAGAAAAACTTGCAAGTATACCATCAAGAGATGGATTATTAACAATGCTTGCAGCAGGTATGATGGGTATACCAAAAGATTTAGCAATTTGCTTAGACTTATATGCTAAAAAATTAGAAGAAAATAATTAATAAAGGGAGGAATTAAAAATGGCAAAATTAACAAAAGATGAATTTATTAGTTCATTAAAAGAAATGAGTCTACTTGAAATTAAAGAATTAGTAGATGCAATGAAAGAAGAATTTGGAGTAGATCCAAGTAGTGTTGCAGT
>CANRJE010000114.1 GCA_947630865.1 uncultured Bacilli bacterium
TCTGGCCTCGACATAGATGAAGTAAAAGCTATCATTGAACAATCTAAAAATAATTAACATATCAAATAAAAAGTGACTGAATGGAAATATTCATCAGTCATTTTATTTTTTATTAACAAATTTTTGAAATTTTTCATAATCAGAGTTTTCTAAGTCGGTTTTGCTTAATTTTTCAAAAAGTGATTTTTGTTCACGATTTAACTTGGTTGGTAAAACAACTTCAAAGATAATGTACATGTCCCCTGTTCTTCCACTACTAGCATTTTTAATACCTTTACCTTTTATTCTTTGCTTATCATTAGTATTAGTACCAGGCTTTATATTTAAAGTAACAACAGAATCAAGGGTTCTTATATCTTTTTTACAACCTAAAACAGCATCGGTTATCGTAATAGGAACTTTTAGATAAATATCATCACCATCTCGCTCAAAGAAATTGTGTTTTGAAACAGAAAATTCTAAGTATAAATCTCCAGAAGGACCACCATTTTTTCCTGCCTCACCTTTACCGCTTACTCGAAGACGCATTCCATTATCAATTCCACTTGGAACATGAACAGTAATTGTTCTATTTTTCTTGATACTACCTTTTCCATTGCAAGTTGAACAACGTCTTTTAAAAGTTTTTCCAGTTCCCGAACAGTTACTACAAGTCGTTTTTGACAAGAATGAACCTAAAATTGTTCTTTGTTCTGAAGTAATTGTTCCACTTCCATGACATACTTCACAAGTTTCTTCGCCATGTCCTCCTAACCCTTCACAGTCAGGACAAGTAATGCTCGTATCAATTTTAACATCTTTATCTGTTCCAAAAGCAGCTTCTTCAAAAGTTAAATTCATATGATATAAAACATCATCGCCTCTTGTTTTGCTATTTCTTTTACGACCACTTGAAAAACCAAAACCAGAACCAAACATATTACCTAAAATATCATCTAAATCAACATCAAATCCTGAAAAATCAAAGCCACCAAAACCAGCACCACCACCATTATTATCAAAAGCCGCATGACCAAATTGATCATATTGTTTTCTTTTATCTGGATCTGATAAAACAGCATAGGCCTCTTGCACTTCTTTAAATTTAGCTTCAGCATCAGCTTCCTTATTTAAATCTGGGTGATACTGTTTAGCAAGTTTTCTAAAAGCACTTTTTATTTCCGTATCTGTTGCTGTTTTACTAACTCCTAAGACTTCATAATAATCTTTTTTATTCATAATTCACAACCTACTTCCTATAAATTTCTCGAAACTCCTCTATCATTTCTTTAAAGAATTCTATTGCATCTTCAATGAACTTAGGATTAGAAATATCAACATCACATACTAAAAGTTCATCAGCTGGATGCATTGAACCACCTGTTTTCAAGAAATCAATGTATTTTTTTACCGCACTTTCCCCTTTTGTTTCTATATCATGTACTATTTTAGAAGCAGCAGATAAGCCAATTGCATATTTATAAACATAGAAACCATAAAAGAAATGAGGTATTCTCATCCACTCACACTCTATTAGTTTATCACATTTTACGTGTGGACCAAAATAATCTTTAACTAATTTATAATAATTAGTATTCATATATTCACTTGTTAATATAGTACCTTTTTCATGCTCTTCATACATTTTCTTTTCAAATTCAGCAAACATTGTTTGTCTAAAAATTGTTCCTTTAAATAATTCTAATAATTTATTAATCAAAAATAATTTTTCTTCTTTTCTAGTACTTTTCTTAATTAAATATTTAACAAGTAATAATTCATTAACAGTTGAAGCAACTTCTGCAACAAATATTTTATAACTAGAAGTATTATAAGGATTGGCTTCAGTCGAATATAAAGAATGCATTGAATGTCCTAATTCATGAGCAAGCGTTGTAACATCTCCATATTTACCTTCAAAATTTAAAAGTAAATATGGTCTCATATAAAAACTACTAGAATAAGCTCCTCCTCTTTTACCTTTATTATTATATATATCTATAAATCTTTCATCAAAAGCCCTATTTAATTTTTTATTATAATCATTTCCTAAAACACTTAAAGCTTCTAAAACAATATCCTTTGCTTCTTCAAAAGTATAATTCTTGTCAACTTCATCTACCATACTAGCATAAACATCATATAAGTGAAATTCATCTAATCCTAATACTTCTTTTTTTAAATCAAAATAATCATATAAAACTGGTAATCCTTCTCTAACTGTTTTAATTAAATTATTATAAACATCTAATGATATATTATCACTATATAAACTTGCTTCAATACTTGAATTATAATTTCTAATTTTAGCAAGTTTAGTATTTGCTTCAACATTAAATCTAAAAGTATCAGCAATAGTATGAGAATACTTACTATATGTTTTAAATAAAAGATTAAAAGCCTTACGTCTTACATTTCTACTTTTTGATTCAATAAATATTGGATAATTACTTTCTGTAAATTCATGTGTTTCTCCATTTTCATCTTTAATGTTTCCAAAAGTTAAATCTGAATCAGTCAAAGATTCATATGTTTGTCCTGAAGCACTTAAAGCTTCTCCTAAAGTTGATAAAAGTTTTTCTTCATTTTCGCTTAAAGTATGTTTTTTATAACGAAAAATATTTTCTAAATTGAATTTATACTTTTTTAAGTTAGGCTCTTCTTCATAGAATTTTTCAATAGTTTTATAATCCCCACTTAAAAGTTCAGGTTCAACAAATGCTAAAGATTCAGAATATAAAGTTAATAAAGATGATACCTTACCTACTAATTCTCGCATATTATCATTAGTTGTATCAACATCAAAGTTTAAATTAGCAT
This sequence comes from uncultured Bacilli bacterium, assembly GCA_947630865.1. Taxonomy (GTDB): domain Bacteria; phylum Bacillota_I; class Bacilli_A; order RF39; family UBA660; genus RUG591. The sequence continues at coordinate 2,800 of CANRJE010000114.1, forward strand.
AATAATATAATTTATATAAAATCTTTTCTAATTCATCACTTAATTCTAAAAATTCAAGTAAAGTTTTTCCACTTTCTAGTAATCTTCCTTTATATTTATTAAATTCTTTAACTCTTTCTTTAAAAAGATTAAGTTCTTCATTAAATTCATCAATATTTTTATATATAATTGTTAAATCCCATGTATCTTCAACTCTAATTTCACTTCTTTTCTTTTGTTTCACGTTTCTCTCCTTTATTTTTTATTTATACCAGTAAAGTCCTAGTTTTTCTAGGACTTCTAATTATTATTTTTCTTCGTAATCAGCATCGCTTACATCATCTTTTTTTGAATCATTGCCATCGTCTTTATCTTCTTTTTCCTCTTGGTTTGGGTTTACTCCTTCATACATCTTAGCACCAAGTTGCATTAATTTTTCTTGTAATTCATCTTTTTTAGACTTAACTAAATCTAAATCGTTTTTATCAAGAGCCTCTTTTACTTCTTTAGAAAGTTTAAGTGCTTCATCTTTTTCAGAATCTGTTATTTTGTCACCTAAATCTTTAATTGTTTTTTCTGTTTGGAAAACAAGTTGTTCAGCATCATTTTTAAGGTCAGCCTCTTCACGACGTTTCTCATCTTCTGCTTTATTAGCTTCAGCTTCTTTCATCATTCTATCAATTTCTTCATCAGAAAGATTTGTGTTAGAAGTAATTGTAATTGATTGTTCTTTATTAGTTCCTAAATCTTTAGCTGTTACATGAACAATACCATTAGCATCGATGTCAAATTTAACTTCAATTTGAGGAACTCCTCTTGGAGCTGATGGGATTCCTGTTAATTGGAAATTACCAAGTGTTTTATTGTCACTTGCCATACTTCTTTCACCCTGTAGTACATGAATATCTACAGCAGGTTGATTATCAGCAGCT
>CANRJE010000115.1 GCA_947630865.1 uncultured Bacilli bacterium
GTTGCTGTTTTAGCATCAATTAAGATTTTTAATGAATAGAATTTAGTAGCAAATTCTGTTTCTCCATAGACACTCTTATCTGGATTTTTAGGTGCTTCAGTTGCTTTCTCATTATCTCCAACAACTAAAACTTTTGCATCACTTATCCACATACGAAGTTCAAAAGAAATTGTTTTCTTTTCTGCTTCTGCAGTTCCACCAGGAATTTTTCCTGTTGCAATCTTGCAACCATCTGCAGTCGTTGTTCCTAATGGTCCTTCGCCTACTAAACCATCTTTTACTGTTTTAGGTGTTGAATAGAAATTTGAAACAGTAGTTGTATCATCAGTACCTTTTGTAACTTTAAATTCTAATTTGATATCTTGATCTGCTAATCTGTTTTCCTCTGCATAAGTATTTGCAGTAGTTAAACTATCATTTTCTTTAGTTGGAACATCTCCTTTTACACCATAAATAGTATAATCGATTCCTTTACTTGATGTATCCCAACCTGTAACATCAAAAGATAAAACGTCTTTTGCTTCAGCAGAATTATTATAAGCTTGTCCAGTTGTATCTGCTACTGGAAATTGATTCTCAAGTAAAATTGCATCTCCATCTGTAAAATTAAAGAATACACTACCTGTTGTAACAACGTTACTATACTGACCTTCCTTAGAATAATTAAAGAAGGCAAATGATACTCCAACTACAGCTACTACTAAAATAGCAATTCCGATAACTGAAAGTAATACTTGTTTTGATGAATTTTCATTATTCATATTTCATATCCTCCTTCTTTTATCCTTCTCTTACCTGGTCCCCAGCTTCTATTCTTATTTTTACTGAATAGAATAAATCACCATATACTTGTCTTGTATCTTGCTCTGCTGTTTTTCCATCTGGTAATACTCCACTTGTTGTTGCACTTGCACGATATTTAGCATTAGCATCTGTATCTGATACTTGATCTTTAATAAGTTCATCACTTATCCACATTGAGAACATATATGCATAAGTACGTTCAACATTATCGTTTTGTAATGTTCCTGATGCAATTTTAATTTTTCCACCTTCTGGAGTAATATCATCTGTAAGAGTTAAATCCCCAGTTGAATATTTTTCTTCAATTGTACTTTGAATAGTTTGTTTAACATTTTCTGATGAATTATTTAAATCAGGTTCTACATAAACTTTTATGAATTTAGGGTCCATACGATCTGTTTCTTCATAATTTCTTTTACTTTGATTTTGTCCTTCTGGAACTTTACCTTTTATTAGATATACTGCAAAATTAACAGCATCAACATTTTCAGGAATTTGTCCACCTAGTTCTACACCTGATTTTGGTTTTTGTTCCTTTCCTTCATCGTCTCCTTTTGGTTCAGTTTCAGAAGTCACTACATCTGCTGGAGTTCTTTTACCAGTATCTGGGTCAACATTTCCACCGTCTCCTCCATCTTCGCCACCACCAAAGTTGAATACTAATTTACCTGTTGTAATGACGTTATTAGTTTTACCTGTTCTTGAATATGTAAAGAATGCAAATGAAACACCAACAACAGCTACTACTAATACGGCTATTCCTATAATTGCAAATAACACTTGTTTGGAATTATTTTTTTCCATTTTTATTTTTTCTCCTTCCTTAAATAGATAAAATAACAACTACTATTCTCTATGTTATTTATCGTTATATAGATTTCAAGTCTTACATCGTATCTTTACTCTTATCTATACTTTACATTAATAATAACATAGTTTTATTCCATTTTCAATAAATTATCTATAAATTCGAAAAACTTTACAAAAAAACTTAGATTTCTCTAAGTTAATTTTTTAAGCACCAGCTGTTGCTGTTTTGGCATCAATTAAGATTTTTAATGAATAGAATTTTTTAGCAAACTCTGTTTCTCCATATACACTTTTTTGAGCATTTTCAGACTTTTGTGCTTCAGATTCTTTTTCACCATCTCCAACTACTAATACTTGCTCGTCAGAAATCCACATACGAAGTTCAAATTTAATTGTCTTCTTTTCTTCTTCTGAAGTTCCACTAGGAATTTTTCCTGTTGCAAGTTTACAACCATCAGCAGTTGTTGTTCCCAATGGTCCTCCACCTTCAATTCCTGCTTTTACAGTTTTTGGAGTTGCATATAAACTTGATACAGTTGTAGTTTCATCTGTACCAGAGATAGCACTAAATGTAAGCTTAATATCTTGGTCTGCTAATCTATCTCCTTCTACATATTCAGTTGCACTTGTTAATTTATCTTTTTCTTGAGTAGGAATGTCTCCTTTTACACCATAAATAGTGTAATCAATTCCTTTACTTGATGTATCCCAACCTGTAACATCAAATGATAAAACATCTTTAGCACCATCTGCCTTTTTATAGGCTTGTCCTGTTGCGTCTGATACTGGAAATTGATTTTCAAGTAAAATGGCATCTCCATCTGTAAAATTAAAGAACACACTACCAGTTGTAACAACGTTACTATACTGACCTTCCTTAGAATAATTAAAGAAGGCGAATGATACTCCAACAACAGCTACTACTAAAATAGCAATTCCGATAACTGAAAGTAATACTTGTTTTGATGAATTTTCATTATTCATATTTTATATCCTCCTTTTTTTATCCCTCGGCTACTTGGTCCCCAGCTTCTATTCTTATTTTTACTGAATAGAATAAATCACCATATATTTTTCTTGCTTTATCAGTTGAAGCATCAACACCTTCTGGTAATACTGGTTTTTCAGTTTCAGCTGAACTAGCACGATATTTAGCTTTAGCATTTGTATCTGATACTTGGTCTTTAATAAGTTCATCACTTATCCACATTGAAAACATATATGCATAAGTACGTTCAACATTATCTGCTGCTAATGTTCCAGATGCAATTTTTACTTTCTTTCCGTCACTTAAATCTGTAAGTTTTAAGTCTCCAGTTGAATATTTTTCTTCAATTGTACTTTGAATAGTATCTTGAACATTTTCTGATGAATTTTTTAAATCAGGTTCAACATATACTTTAATAAACTCATAACTCATTCTATCATCTTCTGTATATTGTCCACCACTTTGTCTTTTAGAACTATCTTTTGGTAAATCTCCTTCAATTAGATATACTGCAAAATTAATCGGATCAACATTACTTGGAATTTGTCCACCAAGTTCAACACCTGATTTTGGTTCTTGTTTCTTTCCTTCTTCGTCACCTTTTGGCTCAGTTTCAGGAGTTACTACATCTGCTGGAGTTCTTTCACCAGTATCTGGGTCAACTTGTCCACCTTCTCCAGCTCCTTGATCTTTATCATCCCCCCCAAAGTTGAATACTAATTTACCTGTTGTAATTACATTATTAGTTTTACCTGTTCTTGAATATGTAAAGAATGCAAATGAAACACCTACAACAGCTACAACTAATACAGCTATTCCAATTATTGCAAATAGCACTTGTTTAGAATTATTATTTTCCATTTTTTATTTTTCTCCTCCCTTTAAATAGATAAAACAACAACTCATTATTTTTACGTAATGATATTATATAGATATCGTCAGACTTCCATCTACTATCATCTATATTACATAATAATGATAACATAGTAAATTTCAATTTTCCAGCAAAAAAGAGTAAATTACGAAAAATTTCTTCGCAAAGATTATATGATATAATCAAGTAAAATAGAAGGAGTTAG
>CANRJE010000116.1 GCA_947630865.1 uncultured Bacilli bacterium
TAAAATTACCTGTCTTTTTCTCATATTTTCTCCTCCACATCAAAAAACACTTAAAAGACTTGGTCTAAAGACCAATCCCTTAAGTGTTATAGTTTTATTATTTATTTTATTATTTGTCTTAGAAAATCTTTTTTCTAAGCCCCCCCCATGGTTGACAATTTGTTAACTTTTTTAAATTTGTTCATTTTTATCAACTTCCTTCCTATTTTAATAATATCATAATTTTTAGTTTTTCAAAATTTTTTTTATTAATTATTTTTTCTAATCTATTTAGATATTAGCAATTTCTCTTTTAAATTTACTTTTGATACCTGGATCTATTTTATCTAATATATCTAAAACTAATTTTAAAGAACTTTCATAATTACCTTTATAGAATAATATCTCAGCTTTATTTAAATTCTTATTAACATCACTTGATAAACTTCTATAACGATTAGCATATACAAGCAATTCTTCTGCATAATAAGCATTATGAATAATAGACTTAGTTGTATTATAAAGTTTAAAAACTAAATCTCTTGCTGTATCAACTCTTGTATTTAAAGTTTTTATAACAATTGGTTTCTTTTCAAGTTCTTTTATTATTTCTAAAATTGCTTCATTTGCTTCACTTAATTCAACAAAATAGTTATTAGCAACAACTGGAATCTTAACACTTTGAATTTGTCTTTTACAAGTTTTTAATAATTCTTGTACTTCTTCTAATTGATCTCTTGCTCTTTCTTCATCATCTTGCATACTTCCTAAATTTTTAATACTTAAATCCAAATTATCTTCAATTGTTTTCAATTTAACACCTAGTTCATTTAATAATAAATTACTCTTTCCATAAGATTCATCTTGCTTTTTAACTTTTCTAATTAAAGATTTATATTCTTTAACTAATTCATCATACTCTAAACTAACATTTTTAATATCATTTAAATCAGAATCTTTTAAACCATATAAAGTTTTTAAATCATCAAGTTGCATATTAATATCATGAAGTGTCCCTTTAACAGCCATCAATCGATCATTAAATGAAGTTGATGTAGCATCAAAATCTTTCTTATAAATTCTTTCTCTTTCAATATCTTTAAATAATCCATCTAAAAATTCTAAAACTGTTTTTAGTTCAAATAAACTATTTTCAACATTTAATACTTTAGTTCTATCTAATATATCATTTTCAATTCTTTCAATTTCTTTAAAGTTATAATCTAAATTCATAAAATTAAGAGTATAACCTTCTTCACTCATACTTTCTCTTAAAAGTGTTAGTTCTTTAACTCTTGATGGTATTAAATCATTTAATAAAACTAAAATATCTGGTAGTTCATGAATAATAGTTGAAATTCTATCAATCATAGCTTCTAGTGCTTTAACAACTAAAACAACTTCATTATATAAGTTTTCACTTATAACAACTTCAAAATCTTGAAATCTTTTATCAATATTTTCAAATTGCATACTTATTGTATCAACTAATATACCATATAATTCTTTATTGTTTTCATATTCCCTAACTGTTGTTCTATATTTATTTTTTAATTTAATAACAATTCCTCGATATTTATCTTCATATGAAGTTAATTCCTTTAATTCATTAAGCATATGATTTATTAAATAACGATTTTTATATAATTCAAGTTCAACATTAGTATATTTAATATTAAATTCTTTTCTTTTTCTACTATTAGCAATAAAATCAAGTTCTACTATCATATCTTCAATATCATTAAAAGAATGTTCTTTTAAATCTTCATAAATTTTTCGATAGTTATTAATTTTTTCTTCTAATTGCTCTCCTTTTGTCAAATTAGAAACTTTATCAACTTCAGCTTGAAATGGAATTGACAACACTTCATTTCGCATAATATCAATTATATTAACTTTCTTTAACATAGCTTTTTTTTGATACTTACGAACAAAAATGATAGTAAGGATTAAAATTACTATTAAAACAATACTTGCTATTAGAATAATTATTTTTATATCCATAACATCCTCCTATCATATATTTATATCATACCACAAAGTAAATTTTTTTTGTAGTATTTTGTTGATTTTAACTAAAAAAAATAAAACTCTCTTTAAAGTTATTTTCAAAAGAGACTTTTAATTTTTTTCATTTATTCCATATTTTTCTTCTTGTGTATCAAAAAAGAAATCATTATGTAAAGGGTTATATGTTAAAAATGCAAGTATTGAAAAAACAAGTACTATTAAAATAATTGAAATGGCATTTAAAAGAGGATTATCTTTCTTTTTAGTCATTATGTAAAATAAGTATTCACTAAAAATTAAAGTAATTAAAAAGATTAACATTGTATATATTATTCCTTCACCAAATCGATTATAAATTGGTAAATAAATCGTGAAAAATAAAGCTATATTAATAATTGTACTCCCAAATAAACCTAAAAAATAATTGTTAACTTCTTTTTTCTTTCTAATTAATATTATAAAAATTATTAAACTTACAATAATTTGAGTAGTATAAATGAGTTTTAAATGTTCAAATAAACTTTCATTGACTGGGAATATTGAAGCTATTAAGAAGTTTGGAAAAATTTTATAAACAAAATGGAATAAAAACATACTAAAAAAAATAGCAAGTGTTTCTATTATAAAAATTTTTTTGATTTTCATATTATCACCATTACTATTTTATATTTTTTAGTTTATTTCTATACATTAAAATCAAATTGATAATGTTTCTCTACCATGAAACTCATTATACCATTTTTCTGCAGGGACTACACGATTATTTTGAATAGCTGACTTACTATCAGCTGATATTTCAACATACTTATGAAAATAATAAGCAGCATCCCCTGGATCATCAGTTGTATAAAATCCTGCTTTTTGTAAAGATTTTCCATATCCAGAATTAGGATCTAATGATTCACTCCACAAATATTCAAGTTGAAACTGTAAAGAACTAGGATCTGCTCCAGCTTTTTCTGCAGCTGCAAATAATCGATCACGCCTTCCACCTTTTTGACCTTTATAATTGGTCCATTGAATAAGTCCATAGCCTTTTCTTCGTTGTGAAACTTTTGAGCTTTGCTCATATAAATCTGGATCAAAATGACATTCAGCTTGAATATTTCCAAGTACCCCAGCAATTGCAGCATCACTTAAACCTTTATATTTTAAGAAATTCCAAATAACTTTAGCATTTCCTTCTCTGGTACCATCTGTTTCAAATATTTTTTCATATAAAATTTTTTCATTAGCAATTAAAGCATCTGAAAAACTTCCCATTGCATCTCCAACACTTGTATTTATATTATCAACGGAAATACTTATATCATTTATTTCATCTAATCTTGCTTTTTCTTCGTTAATTTTTGCTTCTAATTCATCTAAATCATCTTTTAAGCCATCAAAATATCCTTGCCACTCTTGATGAGCAGCATTATATGCTTCAGTGTCTCTCACTTTTCTTGATGTTTGTTCTCCTGTTAAAGGATTAGTTCTGGTTATTTCCTGATAGTAATTTTCAGGTTTTGGTTCTTGGGTTGCATATTCATGATAAGCTTCATTAGTTCTATATAACATTTCCAAATCTTCATCTAACTCTCTATATATTTTTTCAGATTCTGAAAACTCTCCATCAATACTATCAACAATATCTCCAAAATGTTT
>CANRJE010000117.1 GCA_947630865.1 uncultured Bacilli bacterium
TTCAGGTAGTAAAGAAGATTTTACAGGAGGAGTAGTTGCAGTTAATCAAACTGGAGATTTATATAAAGAAAACAATAATGAAGAAATAAGAGAATATAGGTATTCTGGACTTAATGTTAATAATTATGTGACATTTAATGATGAGATTTGGAGGATAATTGGAGTATTTAAAGATGAAAATAATATAGAACATGTTAAAATTGTTAGAAATGAGGTATTAAGTAATGTATTTCCAGATAATTATAAAATAAATAATATTAATTATAAAATTAAAGGTGATGATCATACTGCATATTGGTATAACAATGAAAATAATAACAATGATTGGACTACGGCAGGAATACAATATTGGCTAAATACTAAAAATGATATGGATGGAACAAACGAAGGTTATTTAAGTTATTTAAATGATAATACTATGAATATGATAGAAAATAGCAAGTATTATTTAGGTTCGGTAGAATATAAACTGATAAATGATTCAAATTTTGGAATAGTAAATACACCAAAAGAAGCATATATAAATGAAAGAGATATATTAAATTGTATAGATAATGCAGGAAAAAATGTGCCAGCAAAAGGTTGCCGAGTTTGGGAAACAAATAAAGCAAAATGGCTAGGAAAGATAGGGCTTTTATATCCAAGTGATTATGGATATAGTACTTTAAGTCAATATTGGAATGTTTCTTTAAGTTTTACTTTTTTTGATAAAGAACCTTCTAATAATAGTTGGTTACATAAAGAAAGCAATCATATTTATTGGGAATGGTTATTAACCCCTTCTTCTATTAGTAATACTTTAGTTGTTGGTTGGTCTTTAGAAGGAGCTTTAGGACATAGTGAAACTTATAATTATCGTAGCATTAGACCAGCCTTATATTTAAAATCAAATGTTAAAATAACTAAAGGTGATGGAACATTGTCAAATCCTTATCAATTAAGCTTATAATTTAAGTATAAAAAAACTAGTAAACTTAATTTGCTTACTAGTATTTTTTATCTATTGTAGAATTCAACTATTAGAGATTCATTAATATCAGCTGGTAATTCATTTCTTTCTGGAAGTCTTACAAATTTAGCACTGTTAGAGTTTTTATCATAATCTAAATATTCAACTCTAGTAGTTACATTTTCAAGAGCTTCTTTAACACATTTTAGATCTTTATCATTTTCTTTTAAAGTGATTACAGATCCAATTTTAACTCTAAATGATGGAATATCTACTTTTTTACCATCAACAGTTATATGACCATGGTTAACAAGTTGTCTTGCTCCACGTCTTGTGTTAGCAAATCCCATACGATATACTAGATTATCTAATCTTGATTCAAGAAGTTTTAAGAAGTTTTCACCAATAATACCTTGCATTTTTGATGCTTCAACGAAAGTTTTATGAAATTGTCTTTCATTTAATCCATACATGAATTTAACTTTTTGTTTTTCTTTTAATTGTTCACCGTATTCAGATAACTTTCCTTGTCTTTTAGCACCATGCATACCAGGTTTATAAGGTCTTCTTGCAATATCTTTTCCATTTTCAAGAAGAGAAAATCCAACTCTACGACTTTTCTTACGACTTGGTCCTGTGTATCTTGACATATTTTCCTCCTTCAATATTATTCATAAACATTGATATTTATACATTTTTTAGGGAATTCTTTTTAATACTTTCACCAGATAACCTTGGTTACTTATAAACTTAAAGAACACATTAAAAAAACGATATAAACTGGGTTATCAATCGAATATGTACCCATATTATATGAGAGAATACTTAAAAAGTCAACATTTTTTATTGGTTTCTTTTAATAAATAACTAAATTATAATGTCAAGAACTAGTGATTAAAACTAAAAATACTTGACTTTAAAATTCTATGTGATAAACTTTTGAATTTGGTGAAATTATGGAAGATAAAATTAATATTATTATTTTGAAAGTAATACTTGAAAATGTTATATATTATGGAGATTATGTTGGGTTAACTTTTAGAACAGTATCTAAGATTGATGCTGATAATTATCTTGAAAAAATTTCTAAGAAAGTTGAAGAAATAAAAATACCTATTAATAGTTTAGAATTTAAGGTTTTACTTGAACATTGTGGTAATATTACATCTTTTAGTGATATTAATTTAATATGGAAGGGATCAACATTAAAGATTGCTTTTGAATTAACAAATGCTGTTATGAGTGATAATTTAACTCCTCTTGCTATATTAGTATCAGGTCATATATTTATTAATAATAAGAGTAATTTAGAAGAATTTTTGTATGAAAATTATTGTATAAATAAAGAAGATTTGGTATTATTAATTAAAAGAAAAATAGTTAATCCTAATAAGGAAGATGATTCTAAGATAATAAAAAAATTATATCGCGAGAAATTAGAAAAATATTAAATTATAAATAGATATCCTAAAATATGCAAATATATTGACTTTTTCTATAAATTATGGTAAAATGATAGCACTTAAAGGGGGTATTCACGATTATGGCTAAGGAAGAAATATCACTTATTATATTAGATGCTGTTGTTAAAGGTATTTGGTGTAGTCCAGTTGGTGGACAAATTTCTCTTGAAACGGTATCTAAAGAAAGTGATTATGGTACACTAAGATATCTTGAAAAAACTACTAAAGTGTTAAATGATGTTAAATATGCTAAAGGAGATTTTGTAGATAGTTTTATAAAAAGATTTTTAGGAGAAGCAACTTCTATGGAAGAAGCTAATTTATTATGGTATGGAACGCATGTAAAAGTTGCAGTTGAAATGAAAGAAGCAGTTGATGAAATAGTACCAAGACCAATTGCAATTATTAATCCAGAAAACAATGATTTTGTTTTAAACTACAATGAATTTTATGCTTATGGAAAAGTTCCTTCACTTAAAGCTTTTAAAAGAACATCATCATCACCAATTGAAACTAGAACGGTTATGGTTGATAAATATGTTGATTTTTCTAATTATATAGCTCAAAAATATGGATTAACATCAGAAGCATTAGAAAAAATTATTGCTTCTAAATTAGATAATCCAACGGTTGATTCCGACTTTGAAGCTTCTGAAGAAGTTTATCGAATGGGATATAAAAAATAAAGAAGGTAATTATGGATAAAAACGTATTTGATATTCAAGAATCTACTATTATTGATGTTATATCATTAAAAACAGGGTTTATTCTTTGCTTTGATAATGGTTTTACTATGGGAATTTTAAAAAATTCTTATGAACAAGCTTTTCTACTTAATAATTTAGGTGAAATGTGGCAAGGAGAAACTTTAAAAATTGTGTTTCTTGATGGAAGAGTTATGTTTTTAGTAACAAGAACTGGTAATATGTGTTTTATCAAAAGGAATTATGATGCTAATTTAGTACCTAATGAAATTCGTAATGAAGACTATTTAGAAACTAATTATAATTTAAATGTTTTTGTTTTTAACAGTTTAGTTCGGGAATCTTTAATAGAACACGAAAAAGTTAAAAGAAAAAAATAATCGTTATTTAATTTTAGGCTGAATTGCAAAAGTAAATTCCAGTTTGAATAGGTAAAATCCACTTTGTAATAAAATTTTGTAGAAATTTTTAC
>CANRJE010000118.1 GCA_947630865.1 uncultured Bacilli bacterium
CAAGAAATTCCTTAGTTTTATTTCTTGTTCCTTCAGGTGCAATAGGGATATTTCCTGAAGGAACAAGAAATAAAACTAAGGAATTTCTTCTTCCCTTTAAATTTGGAGCTGTTTCAATGGCTAAAAAAACTAATGCAACAATTGTTCCTTTTGGTATATCTGGTAAATATAAAAGAGGAGAAAAACTAATTATAAGATTTGGAGAACCATTTAAAGTAGGAGATATGGATTTAGAAACTGCAAATGATAAACTTTATCATATAGTAGAAAATTTAATGAAAGAAAATTTAAAAGTATTAAGTGATACTAAAAGAGGAGAAAAATATGAAAATGATTGAAAAAAAATTAAAACAAAGTAATTATGAATCAATATTTGTAAGTTGTGTAACTATTATATTAGGAATTATTATGATAATTTTTTATAAGAACTTTTTAAACTTTATTTCTTATTTATTAGGAGGAGCTTTAATAGTAAATGGTATTTTGAAAATATATTATTACTTAAAATATGAAGGTAAATATAATATTTTTAATTATGACCTTTCCTTTGGAATTTTAAATATTATTTTTGGAGTTATTTGTATTATATTTAAAAGTGAACTTCAAAGTATTTTTAGAATAGTAATAGGAGTTATTATAATATATGAAGGTATATTAAATATATCATTTGCTAGTAAGATTTTTTCAGTAGATAAGGTATCAGGAATTATTGGATTATTATTATCAATTTTAATGATTTTAGCAGGTTTAATTATAATATCAACTAAAGGAGTTTTAACAGCATCAACAGGCTATATTCTTATTGCTTTTGCAATAATAAATATAATAGAAAGTATAATTTTTAATAAAAATTTAAATAAATTAAAAAAATATTTAGATAAATTTAACAATAAATAATTAGAATAAAATAAATTTCTTATATAATAATTTAAATAATATATAATACTAATCTTTCTAGTATTTTATAATTATAAATAGAGGAGTTATACATGAATATAAAAGAAAAAATAGAAAATTATATACCTTTTAATGAACAAGAAGAAAGAGATAAGGAACAATTTTTAAAATTTATAGATACTTTTGATGATGTTTTAACAAGAGATAATACTTTTGGTCATTTTTCAGCATCAGCATTTGTTGTTAACAAGGAAAGAACCAAAATGGTAGTAGTTTATCACATTATAAATGAGGGTTGGATTTATCCAGGAGGACATGCTGATGGAGAAGAGGATTTTTTATCAGTTGCAGTTCGTGAAGTTGAAGAGGAAACAGGTTTAAAAGCTACTGTTATAGATTCAAATATTTTTTCTATCCAATCTACTCCTGTTAAAGGTCATATTAAGCATGGTAAATATGTTTCTGCTCATTTACATTTAGATGTTTTATATATTATGGAAGCAGATGATAAAATACCATTAGTTTATAGAGAAGATGAATCAAAAGGAGTAAAGTGGATTCCATTTGATGAGGCAACTGATGAAACAATGTGTGATTTCATTAGACCAATTCATGAAAAATTAATAAAAAAATTAAATATGGAGTCAAAATAATTTTTCAATTAAAAAAAATATAATCATAGATTACATATTGCTGAAATTTTTATCAATAAAGAGTATGATGTAACTATTGTGAAATTTGATAGAGAAATAGATAATGTATTTCTAGTGAATCTATAAAAATTTAAAACGTTTATTAAGACCTTTTAACAATAAAAAGAAAAAGTGGTGATTTTTTATTCCTATAGTATATTTTTTTTATACTTTTTGTGATAAACTTTTGTTAGAGTGCAATTTTCTTGACATTCGCGTAATTTACATGCATTATGGTAGGAGGAGTTAAATTATGAGTGAAAGCAAAAAAATGAACGTACTAGTGTTAGGTATTTCTGGAGCTGGAAAAAGTACCCTTATTAAATCCATTTCTGGAATTAGCGTTACAACAGGTGTTGGTGAAGGCAATACACAAAAAATTAATGTCTATGAATCAGATAACTGGCCAATAAGATTCATTGATACAAAGGGATTTGAATATAGTATTCTTGCCCAGTTAGAAACTATAAAACAAGTAAAAAAATATACTAAACAACAAGTAACTAAAGATAATAATCTAACCGATTTGGGAATTGATGCTGTCTGGTATTGTATTGAAGGAACTTCAAGAAGAACATTTTCACATAATATTGATTTAATGGCTAAAGCAATTAAAGGTTGGAAAAATATACCAATTTTTGCTGTAATTACTAAATCTTATTCTGAAAAAGACATACCAGAAAATATTGAATCGATAAAAACAACTTTTGCCAAACATAAAAATATCAATTTAAAAGCGATAATTCCTGTAGTCGCTCAAGAATATTCAATAAATGATGAAGTTAAAGTACCACCAATGGGAATTGAAGAATTATGTTTACAAACATTAGATTGTCTTGATGAAGCAAAAAAAATCAATAAAGAAAATTTAAATAATATGGCTTTAAATCAAAAAAGATTTTTAGCCCATGGACTTGTTGTTGCCGCAACGACTTCAGCTGCAACAGTTGGAGCTGTTTCCATAATTCCTTTTTCAGATTCAGCTATTTTAGTACCACTTGAAGTCGGTTTAACAAAATCAATTTTTAAAATATATAAAGTTAAAACTTCAAATGAATTAATTGATAGTATCGTAGGTGCAACTACAATTACCTTTGTTGCTAAAGAAATATTAAAAGTAATACCACTTGCTGGTAATGTTGCAAATGGAGTTGTTGCTGGTGTAGTAGTTTGTGCTTTAGGAGAATCTATAATTGCTGCTTCCGAAGCAATTCAAAAAGAAATTTTAAATCCCGATAAAATTAATGAAGTTTTAGATTTTGTAAGCGAAAAAATAAAAACCAATAAATTTCTTAGTAAAGCTACAAATTATATAAAAGAAAATGCTGATAATCTAAAAGATAAATCACCAAAAGAAATTCTTACAAATATATTAAGTTCAATAAAAGAAAACTAAAAGTTAAGGAAGTAAATCAAACTACTTCCTTTTTCTTTAATATATATTTATTAATCTATAAAAGTATCTGTTAATATTCTAAATAAATCAAAAATCCATCCGATTCCCATTAAACCAAATGTAAATAGATAAAGAAAACCAGTTAATGTTTTTCCAACATAGAATCTATGAACTCCAAATACTCCTAAAAAAAAGCATAAAAGAAACATAACACTTTTCTTTTTAGTAACATATTCAACTTTAATATATTTTGTCATTGTATCATCTCCAAAAAAATTATATCACATATATTACTTATTAGTAAATTGAGAAAACATCTTACATAAATATAGAAACTATAATTAAGAATGCGAATATTATAACAAAAAAATATAGCAATTAAACATTTATTGCATAAAACACCTAATATTATTTTCGGCAACAAAAAACGAACTAAAAAGTTCGACTAAATTTTAATTTGGAGCAATTGTAGAAGTTATCTACAACTTTTACTCATAACGATTTAATATAGTAAATCAATCAATTTTATTTTAATACATAATATGTATTTTTTCCAGTACCTTTTTTTATTAAAATATGGTC
>CANRJE010000119.1 GCA_947630865.1 uncultured Bacilli bacterium
CTGTTATCCCCTTTTAAATCATCAACTATTTTCTTACCTTCCTCTTCTCTTAAAGATATATGTTTAAAGTTATTTAAACTTCTTTTATATTCTTCTTGAAATTCTATTGGAAGATTTGAAATACCAAAACTAGCAGCATAAGTAATATTTTTATCCTTAGAAGTTAAATCTCCCATAAATAAAGGAGTTTTAAAAGTATAATATGGATTCCATATTTGGTCACTTCCATATACATAGTAAGCATAATCATTCTTAGTATGCTTATCAACTTTATAATAAGTTACTATACCTTTTTTATAATTTAAATATTTAGAATTGAAATTACAAAACGCTTGCTCTCTTTTTAAATCTTTATTTTCTCTAATGAATTTTTTTATAATTTTTGCTATATAAACTTTTATATTTTTTAACTTAGATTTATAAGTATGTTTATAAACTAAAGTTTCTACTTCAAAACCTAAACTTTTTAATTTTTCTTGTAATGCATAATTTTGTAATTTATTACCAAAATTAAAATTACCATATAAAGTAATTATTAAAACCTTCTTCATACAATCAATCCTTATTTTATTTAAATTTTAAATAAATACACTTAATATAATACTATAAATAAAGGAATTATGCAACAATGATAAGGTTTATTTAAAATAAAAAATGTTATTCTATTTCAACTTAAAATAAAATTTTTATAATTAATTTTTATATTAAAGTTTAGAAAAAAAATTATCATAATATTTATATTTTATTATAAAAAAAACTATTTTTAAATAGTTAGTTTTATCTAATCTCTACTATATAAGTCTCTTGTATATACTTTATCACTTATATTTTTAATGTTGTCATCAATTCTATTAGCAACTACAACATCACTTACTTTTTTAAATCTATCTAAATTATTTATTACTTTGCAATCTGCAAATGTATTCTCTTTAAGACTAGGTTCATATATTATTATCTCAACATTTTTTTCTTTTAAATATTCAATAATTGATTGAATAGCACTAGCTCTAAAATTATCTGAATTAGTTTTCATTGTTAAGCGATATATACCAACTGTTTTAGGGTTTCTTTTCATTATCATATCAGCAATATGTTGTTTTCTAGTATTATTTGATTCAACAATAGCCCAAATTAAATTTTGAGGAATATCATTATAATTAGCAAGTAATTGTTTAGTATCTTTAGGAAGGCAATATCCACCATATCCAAAAGATGGATTATTATAATGATTTCCAATTCTTGGGTCTAAACATACACCATCTATAATATCTTTAGTATTTAATCCTTTAAGTTCAGCATAAGTATCAAGTTCATTAAAATAAGATACTCGAAGAGCAAGATATGTATTAGCAAATAATTTGACTGCTTCAGCCTCAGTTGAATTCATAAATCTAACTTCAATATTTTCTTTTAAAGCACTTTCTTTTAATAAGTTTGCAAAAACTTTTGCCCTATCACTTTTCTCCCCAACAATTATTCTTGAAGGATATAAATTATCATATAAAGCATGACCTTCTCTTAAAAATTCTGGAGAAAACATAATATTATCAATATTATACTTTTTTTTCATATCTTCAACAAATCCAACAGGTATAGTTGATTTTATAACCATAATTGCTTTGCAATCCATATTTTTTACTTTCATAATAATATCTTCAACACTTGATGTATCAAAGAAATTCTTTTCGTCATCATAATTAGTTGGAGTGCTAATGATTATAAAATCAGCCCCATTAAAAGCATCTTTATAATCTAAAGTTGCTCTTAAATTTAAATTTTTTTCAAGAAAATATTTTTCTATATATTCATCTTTAATAGGAGAAATTCGATTATTAATCATATTAACTTTCTCAGGAATAATATCCAATGCAACAACTTCATTTTTACCACTTAATAAAGTTGCCATTGATAAACCAACATATCCTGTTCCAGCTATTGCTATTTTCATACTAAAAGCACTTCCCTTCGACCGAAGATATTATACTATGAATAGGTATTAAATTGCAAGACAATATCATTCTTTATTTTTTTTTATTTGGTCTTTTATTAGAGTTAAATCTATCATATCACCAAATTTGTATGCCCATTCTTCTGGTTGAAATTTTTCAAAACCTGATTCTGTAAAGAAAGTAATTTCACCAAAATATAATTTTCCTTTAACTTCATACCAATCAATTCTAACATGTGGAATTCCCTTAGATAATTTTGAAGAAAATTCAAGCATTTTATCAAAATTTTTAGGTTTTTTGGTAGAAGTATCTTTTAAATGATTACCTTCTGTAAAAGGTAAAACATTCCAGTTTTCATCAAAAAATGTTTCAGTAGTATGCTCTCGTGTATATCTTCCTGTACAAACTAATGTAAATCCTACTTTTCCATTAAAACAATATAATTTATAGTCATTCAACTCATAACTATTATCATTTTCCATATATTTTTCAATTAGTATTCTAGGTTTTACATTTTTATAAGGCCATTCACGACCAGAATAATAATAATTATTTTTTAAGCATTTATTAATTTTAATCTTAGCACTTTCTATATCAAAATTATCTTTATTCCTACAAATAACATTTCCACCAGAATCATGTGTACATTTAATCACAAATTTATTAGGTAATTTTTTAAAATCTATATCATCAAATTTATCATATATTCCAATAGTTGGTACTATATACTCTTTTCCTATTTTATCACTTATATATTCCTTTACTTCATATTTATCAACTAATTTTGTGTATTCTGGTTTTCTATTATATAATTTCAACCATTGTAATTTTTCATCAAACGTTTTCGGATTATCTAAATTTAATTTTTCTCCCATTTTTAAACGATATAATATTTTTAGATATGTTCTATCATTCAATAATCTAAATGGTTTTCTAGTTATTATATAATGTAATATTTCAATAGGATTATTTATAGCTTCTTTTATTCTAGAATTTTTTTTATCATTTGTTTTTGAAACTTCATTTGATGTTAAATTATTATCCTTCATTATAATTACCTCCTTTACTAAAATCCAGTATTATTTATTTTTAGAAATATATTCACTCTGTCCTACAAATTTATTATTTTTTGGAGTTTTGCTTTCAAATATTCTTACTTTTTCATTAACAACTGTTGAATTTGCAGGGATATCCTTGGTTACTGTTGCATTCGCTCCAATTCTAACATTATTTCCAATTTTAACATTCCCTATTATCTTGGCTCCTGCCCCAATATAAACATTGTCACCAATTACAGGAAAGCCTTGATTTTTAGAATCAACTAGCGTATTTGAACCTATAGTAACTTGCTGAAAAATCACACAATTTTTTCCAATTTTCGCTCCTCCAGAAATAAAAATTCCATTTAATTCATGAGGAAAAGTTGGTTTTTCAGCAATTTCACAACTATTTGGAATATAACAATTATAAAACATAGATATTTTATACATTTTATATGTATAATAAAATCTTTTTAATTTAATTAATACCC
>CANRJE010000120.1 GCA_947630865.1 uncultured Bacilli bacterium
GGCTCCCCTGCTAAGGGAGTAGATCGGGTTAAACTGGTGCGAGGGTTCAAATCCCTCCCGCTCCGCCATATTTTGTGTTAAAACTATCAATAATAGTTTTATTTTTTTTAATTTTATTGTATAATTACTACGTAAAGGAGAAGTTTATATGAACATATTATCAGTAAATGCTGGATCTTCATCTTTAAAGTTTCAAATGTATGAAATGCCAGCAGAACAAGTATTAATTAGTGGCGTTTTTGAACGTATTGGTATGGAAGGAAGTTTCTATACAATTAAATTAAATGGAGAAAAAGTTGAAAAAAAAGTTGAATTAAAAGACCATAAAAAGGCTTTTGAATTATTAGTTAAGGAATTAATGGATAATAAAATAGTAGATACCTTAGATGATATAGCAGGAATTGGTCATCGAATTGTTCAGGGAGGATCTTATTTTGATAAATCTGTTATTGCATCAGAAGACGTTATAGCAAAAATTGATGAATTATCAAAACTTGCACCTCTTCATAATCCAGCAGCTATTGTTGGTATTAGAGCAGCTGAAGCTGTTATACCAGGAGCAGTTCAAACGGTTGTTTTTGATACAGCTTTTCATCAAACGATGCCTGAAGAAAATTATTTATATGCTCTTCCTTATGAATGGAGTCAAGATTATCAAATTAGAAGATATGGAGCTCACGGAACAAGTCATAAGTATATAAGTCAAAAGATGAATGAAATTTTAGATAGAAGTGATACTAAGTTAATAACTTGTCATATTGGAAATGGAGCAAGTATTAGTGCGGTTTTGAATGGTAAATGTATTAATACTTCAATGGGTTTAACACCAAATGCTGGTCTTATTATGGGAACACGTTGTGGTGATATTGATGCAACTATCGTTCCTTATATGATGGAGGTTTTAGGTCTTTCAGCAAAAGAAATGGATACTGTTTTAAATAAGCAAAGTGGTCTTCTTGGAATAAGTGGAGTTAGCAGTGATTCAAGAGATATTGAAGCAGGAATTAAAGAAGGAAATAGACGTTGCCTTTTAGCTCAAAAGATGTATGTAAGAAGAATTGTTGATTACATTGCAAAATATTATGTTGAATTAGGTGGATGTGATGCGATTGTCTTTACAGCAGGTGTTGGAGAAAATAGTATTCCTGTAAGACGTCAAGTTGTTGAAGCTTTAGATGTTTTAGGTGTAAAACTTGATGAAGAAAAAAATAATATTCGAGGATCTATTCAAAAAATTTCAACGAGTGATTCTAGTATTAAGGTTTATGTAATACCAACAGATGAAGAATTAATGATTGCAAGGGATACTTACGAATTAATAAATAGTTAGGATGATTATATGTATAGCGATATTTATAAATTAATCAAAGAGTTTGATAAAATTGTTATAGCTCGTCATGTTGGAGTTGATCCAGATGCGATGGCTAGTACAATGGCTTTAAAGGATAGTATTTTGCTTACTTTTCCTGAAAAGAAAGTTTTAACCGTTGGAAGTGGTAGTAATAAATTTACTTATTTAGGAAAATTAGATAAGTTGGAAGATACGATAGATACTTTATTAATTGTTTTAGATACTCCAGATATCAGAAGAATTGATGGAGTTAATATAGCTGATTTTAAAAAGGTTGTAAAAATTGATCATCATCCTTTTGTTGAAGATTTTGGTGGCATTGAACATATTGATGATAAAGCTAGTAGTGCTTCTGAACTAGTTTTAGAATTAATTAGAGATACTCCTTTATTAATGGATAAAAATATTGCTAGTAAAATTTATTTAGGTATTGTAAGTGATACGAATCGTTTTATGTTTAATAATTCAACCTCTAAAACTTTTTTACAGGTTGCTAAAATGATAAAAGATTACGATTTAGAAATCGATAAATTGTATGAGTCTTTATATTTAAGACCACTTAATGAAGTTAAATTAGAAGGTTATATTGGCTTAAATTTAGAAGTTACTGAAAATGGGGTAGCATATATCAAATTAACTAAAAATTTGCTTGATGAATTTAAAGTTGATGCTGCTAGTCCTGGTAATATGATTAATAATTTTAATTATATAAATGAAGTATTAGTTTGGGCATTTTTTACAGAAGATGTCAAAAATGATAACATTAGAGTTTCTGTAAGATCAAGAGGTCCTGTTATTAATACAGCACTTGTAAAATACAATGGTGGAGGACACAAGTATGCAAGTGGAGCACGAATTAAGACAATGGAAGAATCAGATCAAGTAATTAAAGATTTAGATATATTATGTAAAAACTATAAAGAAAGTGGTGAGCAGCTTGAAAATTAGTAATGCTAAACTTGATATAATTGCAGTTAGACGTAGTCAATATCCAAGTGATGGGAAACCAGAATTTTTACTTGTTGGAAGAAGTAATGTTGGAAAAAGTAGTTTTATAAATGCTCTTTTAAATCAGAAAAATTTAGCTAGAACTTCAGCAAGGCCTGGTAAAACACAGACTTTAAATTTTTATCTTGTTAATAATAGTTTTTATTTTATTGATGTTCCAGGTTATGGATATGCATCTGTTAATCAAGAACAACAAAAGAAAATGGGACTTTTAATTGAAGAATATCTTGAAAAACGAGAACAGATGAAACGTGTTTTTATGCTTGTTGATAGTCGTATTAAACCAACGGATAATGATATACAAATGTATCAATTTTTAAAGTATTATAATATACCAGTTACTATTGTTTTGACAAAAATTGACAAAGTAGGTACTTCTAAAAGAGAAAGAAATATAAAAATGATTAAAGATACCCTTAATTTAGCAGTAGGAGATAACTTAGTAATGTTTTCTAGTGTAACTAAATTAGGGTGTGAAGAAATATTAAAAATTCTAGAAAATTATATAATTGAAACAATTTAATTGACAAAACTATTATTTTATCTTAAAATTATTATTGACAATATAGGAGGATAAAATAATGGGAATGGATAAATTTAAAGAATTTTTTGGTGGAAAAAATGATGACGACGATGATGATACAAAAGAGAATCGTAAAATAAATGAAGATGAATACTATGAAGTTTCAAGAAATGCTTTTTTAGATTCTTCAAATTCAAGTAAGATGGTTTTATTTGAACCTCGGGCATATTCTGAAAGTCAACAAATTGCTGATTATTTAAAGAAGAGAAGTACAGTTGTTGTTAATTTAAAAAGAGTAACTCCTGATCAAGCAAAGAGAATTGTAGATTTTTTAAGTGGAACTTTATATGCAATTAATGGTGGATTACAAAAGCTTGGAACGGGTATTTTCTTATGTACTCCAAATAATGTTGATGTTGAAGGTAGTATAAGTGATGAAGCTAAAGAAAAAGCTTTAAAAAAAGAAATGAAATACGATGAAGATGAAGTTGATTAAAGAGAGGCTGCTGAAAAAGTATACAAAGATTACTGTAAAGAAAGACAGTAGTCTTTTAATTTGGTATAATAGTTATATA
>CANRJE010000121.1 GCA_947630865.1 uncultured Bacilli bacterium
ATTTCATATTTCATTTTATCGATAGCTTGTTTAGCTCCTGGTACTCTCATTTTTAGAGAGTCTCTGTTTGAACTTGAGTTCATTGTTTCACCTCCACACTAATAGAGTGCGAAGAATACAGAAATTTATACAATTTATAGATTGGTAATTTTTTCCTTTATTTTGTTTTTAAAGGATATCAGAATATTCATTTTCTTCTTCATTAGTAATTGTAATTACTAACAAATTATTCATAATTTCATCAATTAAACTTGAATAATCAAATTTACTTTCCATTTTAAGACAATTATCAAGATTAGGATTTATAATTGGATGTTTAGGCACAAAAACTGTACAACAATCTTCATAAGGCAATATACTTATATCATATGTATCTATTTTTTTACTTATATCAATTATTTCTAATTTATCAAAACAAGCAACTGGTCTTATAACTGGAAGATTTATAACACTATTAATAACATTCATACTTGTTAAAGTTTGACTTGCAACTTGTCCTATTGATTCTCCATTAACAATACCAAGACTTTTAAATCTTTTAGCAAGTTTTTCCATAATACGATACATCATTCGGCGCATAATAGTAATAGAGTAATTTCCCTCAACATTTTTATAAATTTCTTCTTGTAATTTAGTAAAAGGAACAATGATTAATTTCATTTCTAATCCATAAATAGCTAACTTTTTAGCAAGTTCAATTACTTTATTACGAGCTTCAAGTGATGTGTGAGGAATTGCTTCAAAATAAACTAAATCAAGTTTTATTCCACGCTTCATAGCTAAATATCCAGCAACAGGAGAATCAATTCCACCTGATAACATTAATAAACATTTTCCAAGTGTTCCTACTGGATATCCTCCTAAACCTTTATATTCATTTAAATAGATATATGAAAACTCCTTACGTATTTCAACATGAATTAAAATATCAGGTTCATGAACATCAACTTTTAAATTAGAAAAATTTTTTAAAATATAACTACCAAATTCATTATTACATTCCATTGAATCAATTTTAAAACTTTTATCACTTCGTTTAGTTTCTACTTTAAAAGTATAACTTCTAGAATCATCAAGTTTTTCTTTTAAAACTAAAGTTAACATTTCTTTAATTTTATCTAAATCTGTTTCAACTTTATAAGCTATAGAATAAGCATGTATTCCAAAAATTTCTCCAATGTTTTTTAAAATAAGTTTTTCATCTGAAGAATTATATTCTATATACATTCTAGACATATCTTTAAATATATTAACATTTAAGTTTTTTAATTTTTTTAAAATGTGTGAATATAAACCATTAATAAATAACTTACGATTACCTTTTTTAGTTGTTAATTCACCATATTTAATTAAAATAACTCGATTCATTATTATTATTCCCCTTTCTTAAACCTTAATGCATCTATTAATTCTTTAAAAGTTTTTAAAAAAGAATCTATTTCTTCATCAGTTGTTAAATAAGATAAACTTATTCTAATAGAACTTTTAGCATATTCTATATTTTTAGTAACTTCTAAAACACTTAAAGATAATGATTTATCACTAGAACAAGCCGTTTTTGTTGAAATATAAATATCATGTTCTGCTAAAGCATGTAACATTGTTTCAGGTTTTATACCATCTAAACTAATATTTAAAATATGTGGAACTGAATTTTCGGGACTATTTATATGAATACCTGTCATTGTTTCCAAACTTTTTCTTATTTTTTGATTTAATTTTAATACATGTTCATATTTAGATGAAATATCTTCAAGAACTAATTTTAAAGCCTTAGCAAAACTTGCAATAAGTGCATGTGTTGGAGTTCCACTTCGATAAATTGTTTGGCTTTTTCCACCATGGATAATTGGTTCTAATTCGATATTTCTTTTTTTTATTAAAGCTCCTACTCCATTTAATCCATAGATTTTATGTGATGAAAAAGAATATAAATCTATATTTTCTAAAGAAACTGGTATTTTACCAACTGCTTGTGTTCCATCAACATGAAAAATTATTTTTGGAAATTTTTTTAAATACTCACCTATTTTATTAACATCTTCAATAACTCCTAGTTCACTATTAACTTGAATTATACTAACTAAAACGGTATCATCACGAATTTTATTTTTTAAATCAGAAAAATCTACTTCTCCATCTTCTAAAACATTAACATATTCTATTTCATATCCTATTTTTTTTAAAAATTCCATTGTTTCATGTACACTTGAATGTTCTAATTTTGTTGTAATAATATGTTTACCACGATTTTTATATTTTAAAACACTTCCAACTATAGCTAAATTATTAGCCTCACTTGCCCCACTTGTAAAAATAACTTCACTTTTTAAAACTCCCAATAAATCAGCAACTTGTTTAGTACTTGCTTCTAATAAATGAAAAGATTTAGTTCCTAATTTATGTAAAGAATTAGCATTACCGGGATATTCCGTAACTACTTTATTAAAACTATTTAAAACTTCTTTATTAACAGGAGTTGTAGCACTATAATCTAAATAAATCATATAAACCTCTTTCAAACATTTAATATTCTATATTATTATCAAATTTTTTTCAACCTAAAAGAAAAATAATCTTACCGAAGTAAAATTATTTATATCTCAAACTTACATTTATAAACCTAATTCGTAAGGCTTTTCGAGACTTCCATCAGCTGTATCTAAGTTAGTGATTTTAACATTAGATTTCAGATTAAGAACTGGCCGAACCCCATAGGTGTTGCTGTTGACGTAGTAGTCACCGTTAACATATCCGTTCGCACTCCAATACACTCCATTGTCGCCACCGTTAGAAGAGGGAGAGAGCATCCAAGAGTATTTGCTTTTAGCATCTGGCATCGTTTCATACATCCAACTTGTTCCATCTACTGTTGTTAACTTTGCTGTTGTCCAATATTGTTTGTCGGCCGAGAATCCATAATCACTTGGATACATTAATGAGATGCTTCCTTTCCATGTTGCTTGATTTCCTGCCCAAACATTACAACCTGCTGTTGGGAAAATTCCTTTGGTAGTAGCACCTTTATTTTCTTCACAATCTTTTACATCTCTTTCGTGTTTATATACACTTATTGCTGTATCTGTCCCTGACAAATAACTTCCTAAATAATGTGTTCTTTCTTCTAACAAACTTTTTGTTTCTTCACTCAGATAATTCATATATCCTTTATTTCCACTTGTATCTTCTTCTCCATTTAAATAATATTGTAATCCTGATGTTGCAAAGTCATTATTATCTGTTCCACTAACTTTATCATTCCAATACACATAGTTTCCTGGGCCTTTTATATTATATGTTGTTCCGTTTGCTATATATTTTGCTGTTAAAATTGCTTCTGGCAATACTTCATTTCTTACAAGTCTTATATATTTTTCTCCTGTTTCTTCATCTGTAAATACTC
>CANRJE010000122.1 GCA_947630865.1 uncultured Bacilli bacterium
TTTGACCTTTTTACGGGAACTTTTTTATTTACATATTTTAGATTCTACTAAACGGGAACTTACATTTTAATTCTTCCTTTTTTTTACTTTTTTTAAAACTTGTTATTTATACATTAATATTAAATGCTATAAACTAATTTTTATGTATTATTCTTTGAAAAAAAATATATACTATATTATTATTTTCTAAATAATTCTTTCATTATTTAAATTTCTTTTCATGATATCTATACGATAAATATTTTTAAGTTCATGATTTAATTCTTTATAATAATAATCTATCTCTTGTTCATAATTTTTTATTTCTTCTAAAATATCTCCTCTTTTTCGTTTTTGAAACCAAAAAGTTTTTACTTTTTTTAAATTTCTAATTTTATATTTTCTAATTTTTATTTGCAATTCAAAAAAACTAATCGATTGCATGCTTAATTCTAATTCTTGATTAAGAATAATAAGAAAGAAATTATTCTTATCAAATTTCTCATTAACTTCCATTTACTTTCTCCTAACCCTCTAATATATATTTTACATAATTATAACATCTTTGTCGCATTTTCCAACATTTTTCTAATATTTCCCTTTTCAATGGGAAAATTAATATGGTGGTAGTAATATGAATTTGGAAAGATTATTTTTTTTACGTGAAGAAAAAGATTTAACCCAAGAAACACTTGCTAGTATTTTAAAACTTGGCAGTCGTACTTCAATCTCTGATTGGGAAACAGGAAGAGAAACAATTCCTCTTCGTCAATTGAACAAATATGCTAATTACTTTAATGTTAGCATCGATTATATCGTTGGTCTAACTAAAAAACGTGATATTAAAATTGAAAATAAGGAATTAGATTTAAAAGTAATTGCTGAAAGACTTAAAGAAATAAGGAAAGCAAACAATCTAACTCAAGAAAAATTAGCAGATGAACTTAATACAACTCATTCAACATTAAGTGCATACGAAAATGCTAAAGTTTTGATAAAAACTTCTTTTCTATATCAAATAGCTAAACACTATAAGTACTCAATCGATTGGATTCTTGGAAAAATCAATTAATAAATTGATTTTTTTTATTCCCTAAACTTATCCTAAATTTTCAAAGACTAATCCCATACAAATTAATTATAGCACATTTTGCTCGTATTTGTTAGTAATTAAACAATAAATAATTTTAGAAATGGCAAAATTATACTGGTGGTAGTAAATGAATTTGAAAAGATTGTATGATTTAAGGGAAGCTCATGACTTATCTCAAAGAGAAATAGCTAAAGTTCTTAAAGTAAGTCAGCAAACCTATTCCTTATGGGAAAATGGTATTAAAATAATTCCTTTAAAACATTTGCATGATTTAGCAAATTACTATCAGGTATCAATTGATTATCTATTAAGTCTCTCAAATGATAAAAGGAAATTGATCGCTAGTCCACTTAATAGAAGAATAATTGGACAAAATATCAAAAAGTTTCGAAAAAAGTATAATCTAACTTTAAGAGACTTAGCTAAAAAATTAAATACAACTTCATCAACTATATCTGCTTATGAAACTGGAAAAACTTTAATTTTAACAGCCTTTATATATCAAATAGCCATAAAATATCATCTTTCAATAGATGAACTTTTAGATAGAAAAACTAAAAAAATAGTTAAAATCAAATAACTATTTTTTTTATTTATAAATTAAAAATTATTAAGAAAAAAAGTCTTAAAGACTTTCAAAGAACAATTGCTATTAAATTTCCACTTCCTCGGTTAACAATTTTTGTTAAAGTTTGTTGAAGTTTAAACCTAATATTTTCAGGCATTAAATTTATTTTGGATTGTATTCCTTCTTGAACTATTACATCAAGACTTCTTCCAAATATTTCACTTTTCCAAATATTAGCAGGATCTGTTTCATAATCTTTCATTAAATGATTAATAAGTTCCCTACTTTGTATTTCAGAGCCGATGATAGGTTCAAATGTTGAATTAACATCTACTCTTATCATATGAATTGATGGTGCAGTTGCTTGCAATTTAACTCCAAAACGTGTTCCTTGTTTAGTAATCTCAGGAGTTGTTAATTTCATATCATTTAAAGTTGGAGTTGCAACACCATAACCCGTTTGTTTTACCATTTTTAAAGCATATTTAATTTGGTCGTATTCACACTTAGCAACACTATATTCTTGAAATAATTTTAATAATTCTTTTTTATTTGTTATATCAATATTAATAATTTCATGCAATACTTTATTATATAAATCATCAGGTGCTTCAAGAGTTACAATAACTTCTCCCGTTGCAGGATCAACATTAGATAGATAAGCTTTTTCAATTTCTTCTATCTCTTGAAAATGACTAGTTATTTTATCAACATCTCTTAATTTATCAATTTCAATAACACTTTCTCTAATTTTATCAATATAAAGTTTCTTAACTGGATGAGTAGGATTTAAAACAGCAATCCAATCTGGTAATTTAACTTTAACTTCTAAAATTGGAAATTCATACAAAGCTTCTCTTAAAATATCATACATATCATGTTCTGTCATCGTTTCAATCGAAATAGGTATAACGGGAACATTATGCTTTTCATGTAATTCATTACAAATTTTAACTGTATCTGGTAATTTAGGATGTGTTGTATTCATAAGAACAATAAATGGTTTATTTATTTCTTTTAATTCCCCTATAACTCTTTCTTCAGCATTAACATAATCATTTCTTTCAAATTCCCCTATTGAACCATCAGTTGTAACTACAATTCCAATTGTTGAATGCTCTTTAATAACTTTCTCTGTACCAATTTCCGCTGCTTCAGAAAATGGAATCATATCATCATACCAAGGTGTTTTAACCATTCTTGGTCCATTTTCATCTTCAATTCCTTTAGCATTATCGATTATATAACCAACACAATCAATAAGACGTATTTTGCATGTGAAATCATCAATATTAATATCAACAGCATTATTAGGTACAAATTTAGGTTCCGTTGTCATAACTGTCTTACCAGCAGCACTTTGAGGAATTTCGTCTAAACATCTTTTCTTTTCGTATTCATCTTCAATATTTGGAACAATTAACGTTTCAACCACTTTCTTAATAAATGTACTTTTACCAGTTCTAACTCCTCCTACTACACCTAAATAAACATCTCCACCTGAACGCATTGCAATATTCTTAATAATCTCTTTTTTGTCCATAAACACTTCCCTTTCTCACTCACTAAAGAATATGTTATTTTTTAAATAGTAGAACCAAAATATGTTATAATTATTTAAGAGGTGCTTATGAAAAATAAACATTTAGGTATATATGGAATTTTAATTGAAGATGATAGTATCTGTTTAATAAAAAAGAAAACAGGCCCATATGAGGGGTTACTTGATCTTCCAGGA
>CANRJE010000123.1 GCA_947630865.1 uncultured Bacilli bacterium
GTAGCATCAGATTTAGATTTTGAATCTAGTAAAGCTCGAGAATGGGTACATGCTCATGCTAAAGAATATGGATTGCATTTTCCTTTATATGGTAAAGATTATAAAGGTTATCAAGAACCATGGCATATAGAACCAATTAATTTAAAAACATATTAAAATGAGGAGGTTTAAATGTTAGAGTATATTACTAAAAATAAAAAGTATATTTTAATTGTTACTATTTTTCTTATAGTTATAATTATTTTATCAATTGTTGTTAATGCTCTTAATAAAGATAATAATAAAGTATTAGTCTCTTCATATGTTTCAAATCTTACATCTTCTGATTTAAAAGAAATTACGGATTGTAATATAAGTGAGGTTTTAAAAGATAGTGATGTTCCTTTCTTTAAACTTTCAAATGAATTTTATAATAAATTTAATGATGAAATTGTATATGAATTTCTTTTAAGAGCTTGTTATCAAAATGGAATAATTAGTTATGATACAACTATTAATGATAATATACTTTCACTTGCTCTTAATATAAGTTATGAAAGTGTTAATGATTTAACTTATGTTGAATATAAAACTTATAATATAGATATAAACGAAAATGTTCCAGTTGATAATGCAACTATTTTAAATAAATATAATCGTACTATAGATGATGTAACTAATACAGTTATGTCAAGACTTTTAAGTTATTATGATTATGAACAAAAACATAATTATTTAACTACTGAAACATCATTTAGTAATTACTTAGAAATTTTAGAATATGAACCAATTACTATTGATAATATGAAACTTTTTATTGATAAAAATAATGATTTATGGCTTTATAAAGAGTACACTTTAAGTGAAGCTATGATGCGATATGATGATTATCCTGTTATTTCAATTAAATTTAAATTAACTTAAGTTAAAAATATGTAAAAAAGTAAAACTCAAAGAATTAAAATATTCCAAAACTAAAAAAGTATGCTATACTATTATTATAGTCGGAGGATTTATGTTAGAAAGTATAAAATGTTGGGTTGATGAAAAGGAAACAATTGTTAAGAAAGGGATAACTTTACTTGAACTTAGTAAGATGTATGATGAATTATTTATGCATAAGATAATTCTTGCTAAAGTTGATGGTGAATATCATGAATTAAATGATACTATTACTAAACCTTGTAAAATTCAATTTTTAGATTTAAATGATAGTTATGCTAATCGTGTTTATTTAAATGGTTTAGTTTTTTTAACAAACTATTGTTTTCAAGAATTATATAAAAATAAAGGCTATCTTTTAACAAGACATTCAGCTGATAAAGGGTTATATATTGAAGCAACTTGTGATTTAACGAGAGATATGGTTTATGAACTTGAAGCCAGAATGAATGAAGCAGTTAAAGATAATATGAAAATTCATAAAGTTACAATTTTAAGAGATGATGCTATTGCTTATTTTAATGAAGTTAAAGATTATAAAAAAGCTGGATTACTTGAATATATGACTAACACTTTTGTTAATCTATATCGAATGGGCAATACTTATAACTATATGTTTAGTTTAATGCCAAGTGAGACTTCTGCTTTAAATGAATTTAAATTAACGTATTTAAATGAAGATGGTTTTATTTTAAGATTCCCGACTGTATATAGTAATGGAGAAATTCCTAAATATAGACATCATGCTAAATTATTTGAAGTATTTAGAGATTCTAAAGAAATGTGTAAGTTAATGGAATTAGAAACTTCTGTTGACTTAAATAACATTATAACAAGAGGAAAAGCTTCGGATTTAATTAAAATAACAGAAACTCTATATAGTAATCGTTTATTAAATATTGCTAAAAAGATTGCTAATGATAAGAAAACAAAGATTGTATTAATATCAGGTCCATCTTCAAGTGGAAAAACAACAACAACTAGAAAATTATCTATGTATTTAAGTAGTTTTGGATTAAAACCTAAAATGTTATCTATGGATGATTTCTTTGTAGAAAGAGAAGATACTCCTAAAAAGGCAAATGGTGAATATGATTTTGAGTGTTTAGAAGCAGTTGATTTAGGCTTATTTAATAAAACTATGGATAAACTATTAAAAGGTGAAAAAGTAATACTACCAGTATTTAACTTTATAACTGGAAAAAAGGAATATGATAAAGCTAATGAAATGAAACTTGAAAAAAGTGATATTTTATTAATTGAAGGTATTCATTGTTTAAATCCTAATATTTTAACTAATATTGAACCTAGTAAAAAAATGAAGATTTATTTATCAGCTTTAACAGAAATTAATATTGATAAAGATAATAGGATTCCAACAACTGATAATAGGTTAATAAGAAGAATAGTCCGTGATTATTATACAAGAGGTTATACTCCTGAAGATACTCTTAGTTTGTGGAGTAATGTTAGAGAAGGTGAAGAAAAATATATTTTCCCTAATCAAGATGAAGCAGATATTACTTTAAATACTGGTCTAGTTTATGAATTTCCTGTTTTGAAAGTTTATGCTTTACCACTTTTATATACGGTAAGTCGTGATAGTAAATATTATGAAGATGCTAAGAGACTTATTAGACTTTTAGATATATTCTTACCAGTTGCAAGTGATGAAGTGCCTAACGATTCAATAATTAGAGAATTTATTGGAGGAAGTTATTTTAAATAAGAAAGGATTGATAAAAAATGAAAGTAGCTATTAATGGATTTGGAAGAATTGGAAGATTAGTTTTTAGAATAATGAAGGAGGAGTATCAAAATTTAGAGGTTGTAGCAATTAATGATTTAACTGATGCTAAGCAACTTGCTTATTTATTAAAGTATGATACAAATCATAGAAATTATCGAATTGATGATATTAAATCAGATGATGAAAATATTTATGTACAAGGAGATAAAATTCGTGTTTATGCTGAAAAAGATCCTAGTTTATTACCTTGGAAAGAACTTGGTGTTGATATAGTATTTGAATGTACTGGACATTTTACAAGTTATGATAAGGCAATTGCTCATATTAAGGCTGGTGCTAAACATGTTATTGTTTCTGCTCCTTGTAAAGGGAAAGTTAAAACAGTTGTTTATAATGTAAATAATGAGATTTTAACAGGTGATGAAGATGTTATTTCAGCAGCAAGTTGTACTACTAACTGCCTTGCTCCTGTTTTAAATGTTTTAGAAAAAGAATATGGAATTTCAATGGGATATATGACAACTGTTCATGCTTATACTAATGACCAAGTAACACTTGATGTTGCTCATAAAAAAGGTATTGAAGCAAGACGTGGACGTGCTTGTGCTGCTAATATAGTACCAACATCAACAGGTGCTGCTTCTGCAATTGGTGCAGTTATCCCTAGTTTAAAAGGAAAAATGCAAGGAATTG
>CANRJE010000124.1 GCA_947630865.1 uncultured Bacilli bacterium
GAAAATATAAGTACTGTTATTCTTGTTAATTTAAATTGGCATCGTTCTAAAAAAAATGCTTTAAATATTAAACCTAAGGTAATTACTAATCTTCCTTATGATGAAAGAGATTTAAGTAAAAATTTATTAACAATCATTAACGTTAATCTTGATAAATATGAAGATATTAGTTATAATGAGACTGTAAATGAAGACAAATTCTATAAACTTTTAACAATATCTAAAAATAAAGATTTAGAAGACTTAAAAGAAAGAGAAAAGAATTTGACTAATTATACTAAACACCTTGGAAATTTATCAAAAGATGTAAAATTTCGGGAGGATTTTATGAGTCAAGAAATGAATGATTATTTAAGAGAGATTGAACGTAATATTAGGTTAAATGATGCTAAGAATGAAGGTATTCAACAAAAAGCACGTGAAATAGTTATTGAACTCAATAAGAAAAATATGCCATTAGAGACGATAGCTGAGGTTACTAAATTAAGTCTTGAAGAAGTTAAAAAGATAATTGAAGAAACTAAGTAATTTAATCATTAATAAAATAGAAAGTATCACGTTATATTGTATACTTTCTATTTTTAATATTGCATTAAATTATATTTTATTAATTTATAGCAAGAACTAGGCGGGAACCAATGTCGCCAGCAACAGCACCTGTGTGCCTATAGAAGATGAACTGACCTGCAAGAACCCCACTGATATGACTGCCGCCTCGATGGAACCAAGGATAGGACGAATCAACGAAACTCGAAGAATCAGCGTACCATGAGTTATGTATATATGAATTGCCAATTTTATCATAATATCTATAAAATGGTCCCATCTCTCCTGTTGCATCGCCTAATATTCTTAAATTATATGATGTAATATTTGATTCTTCTGAGTATTTTTCTAAATATGGCTGATATTCAACTTTTTCTAATTCTTCAGGAGTGAAACCACTGGCATCGCCATTTGAATTAAGTTTATATGATGCCATATATTCATGGGCTCCTCCTGACATATCATATATTCCGGTAATGTTTCCTGTTGTTGATGCTAGATAGCCCGTTGTTGTATTATAGGCTTGAGTTATATCATCACTATTTCCATAAGTTCCATAATATGAACTTTGATCAGTATTGGCTGCTGCTGAATATCCTGTTTTATATTGCTCATTGTTATTAATATTTATTTCACTACCTTTTCCATAAATGGAATGTGATAAATATGCCACTGCTCCCCACTCCGTATTTTTCATCATGTGTGAAGATAATTCTTCATGATAGCCTATTGCTGTTTTAAACATATTAGATACTTTTTGATTTCTCCATGAGAAAACATTTGGTTTTACGACAATTTTCGCACTTTCAACAGTATCTTTTTGAGCGTTTCCTGTTGTCCAAGAACTTGAATCAATTGGAGTCCCTGGTGTTCCCTGATTATATCCTGTTTCAAATTTTCCAACCCATATTCCATTTAATTCTGTATCTCCTAAAGTAAACGCTTGGTGTGTATAATAACTATCTAATACTTCTTCTCTAACGGGTTCTACTTCATTACTTTCAAATACTATATCTATTATTCTCGCATTTCCAAAAGCATTACCTAACGAATTTTCTTCCCAAGTTTTTGTATCAGTTAAATCATCTTTAGTTATAACTGTTGATGTTGTTGCTAAATTCCATAATTTATATTTATATCTTGGTATCCATACAAAGTAACTTTCAATATCTTTTTCAAGTATTGTTTCTCCATCTTTATAACTTTTACTTGGATTATCAACTAGTATTACCGCATTTGCCCATTTCTTTTTTCCATAATCATACCACTTACTATACACATTTGTTTTAGTAACATTTCCATCATCATCAATTGTTACAGGTACTAATGGTTCTTTTATAACCGGATCTGCTCCATTTAATTCTTTATCATGATATTTATCTTGTGTTATTTCTACTACTACTTTAGCACTAAAGATTTGATTCATATAAGTTTCATCTGCTTCTTCATTCAACCATACTTTTACTTTATATGTGTTACTTCCCTTTGCTTTTATTGTTGCACTCAAATCTATATATTTGTCACTTCCTAATGTTTTAGGACTATTATATCCCATATCATTTTTATTACTTGCAAATCTTATTACACTTTTAAACTCTGGTTCAGTTGATAATTCTTCTATATAAACATTATATGCTGCATCAATATTGCCATTATTTCTTACAACAAATGTTAAAGTTTTAGACTCTTTCATACCATCTGTATCATTTGAAGGTTTGGCATTTTCTAAACTTAAAGCATCAGTCTTAGAATCTTCAAATTCTACTTGTAATAAACCTAAATCCATTACATAACCTTGTCCATCATTTGTTGTTTTTAATAAAGCATAACTTGTTCCAAATAAAAGAATTATACTTAAACTTATCGTCATTATTATTAAATTTTTCTTTTTCATATATCCTCCACATCAAAAAACACTTAAAAGACTTGGTCCAAAGACCAATCTCTTAAGTGTTATTCTCTTTTTCTAAAAATTACTCGGAAAGAATTATTTTCTAAGCCCCCCCCATGGTTGACAAATCGTTAACTTTTTTATATATATTCATTTTTATCAACTTCCTTCCTATATTAATTATAGGATATTTTTTATTTTATTGCAAGTGTTTTTAACCTTTATATAATCCCCCGTTTATATGCATTACTTGTCCTGTTACGTATGATGAATCATTTGATGCTAAATAAACAAAAAGTGGTGCTATTTCATAAACTTCTCCTGCTCTTTTCATTGGAGCATCAGCACCAAGTGTTGGAATTTTTTCAGTCTCCCAACAAGCAGGTTGTAAAGCTGTCCAAAAATAACCTGGAGCAACAGCATTAACTCTTATATCTTTATCAGCTAAATTAGTAGCCAAAGCTCTTGTAAAGCCAACAATTGCTCCCTTAGAAGTCACATAATCAATAAGTTCTGGTTCACCATAGAAAGTAGTAACTGATGTAACATTAATAATAGAAGCACCTGGTTTCATATATTTTAAACAACTTTTAGTTAAATAAAACATTGAATAAATATTTGTTTTCATTGTGTAATCAAATTGTTTATCTGAAATATCTAATAAACTTTTTTGTTGAAATTGAACTCCTGCATTATTAACTAAAATATCAATTTTTCCAAATCTATTCATCGTATCATTTGCAATTTTTTCTGAAAAACTAGGATTTTTTAAATCACCTCTAATTAATAAACATTCTCCTCCTAAATTCTCAATATAATTTTTTGTTTCCATTGCATCTTTATCTTCATTTAAATAAACAATCACTACTTTACAACCTTCTTTAACAAACGCAACTGAAACCGCTCTACCAATTC
>CANRJE010000125.1 GCA_947630865.1 uncultured Bacilli bacterium
ACATAGACTTTTACATGAATATTTCTTTGAAGAAGATGGAATAACCGAAGAAAAAATTCAGCATTTTGAAAATATTTTAGATGATATATGTTTAACGTCATCTGAAAGAGAAAGAGCAAGTATAGAATGTGAAAGAGAAGTAGATGATATGAAAATGGCTGAATATATGGAAAGTCATATTGGAGAAACTTTTGAAGGAATGGTTTCAGGTATTACTTCTTTTGGAATGTTTGTAATGTTAACTGATAAATTAATTGAAGGATTGGTTAGACTTGATTCTATTAATGAACATTTTACTTATAATGCTAGTAATGAGAGTTTAATAAGTGATACTACGAAGAAAATTTATACACTTGGTACGAAAGTTAAAATTAAAGTTCTAAGTGCAAGTCGAGAAACACGAAAAATTGATTTTATATTAGAAGGTGATTTAAATGAAAAAGAATAAAAAGAAAAGAAAATTAAGAAGAAATATAAGGAATTTCTTTATTCTTTTAATTGGAGTAACTTTAGCTAGTTATGCTGGTTGGTATTTACAAAGAAGTGAAGGACTTAAGAGTATTCAAGTTAAAGTTGACTATAAAACAGTTGACACTAGAAAAGTAAGTGAAGCTAGTATGCTAATGGTAGGAGATGCTTTAATTCATAGTACTGTATATCAAACAGCCAATCGTTATGCTAACTATAAAGGTTATGATTTTAAACCAATGTTAAAATATATAAAAGAAATATCGAAAGATTATGATTTAGCTTATTATAATCAAGAAACTATTTTAGGAGGAACAGAACTTGGTCTTTCTAACTATCCTCTTTTTAATTCTCCTTATGAAGTAGGAGATGCCTTTATTGATGCAGGTTTTAATTTAACGTCTCTTGCCACCAATCATACATTAGATAAAGGTGAAAAAGGAATTTTAAATTCAAGAAAATATTGGGATTCCAAAGCTGATAAAATAATGGCAGCTGGTTCTTATGATTCATTTGAAGATAGAGATGAAGTAATTATTAAAGAAATAAATGGAATTAAATACGCCTTTTTATCTTTTACAACTCATACAAATGGGTTGATTGTCCCAAGTGGTAAAGAATATTTAGTTAATGTTTATTCTAATGATCTTGCTAAAAAATTAATTGAAAAATACAAAGATAAAGTTGATTTAATAATTGTAGCTATGCATTGGGGAGAAGAATATATTCATTATCCTGTTGCATCTCAAAAAGAAATTGCTAAATACTTATCATCTCTTGGGGTTGATCTTATAATTGGTACTCACCCTCATGTTGTTGAACCTGTTGAGTATATAGGTGATACTTTAGTAATTTATTCTTTAGGTAATTTTGTTTCAAGTCAAGTTGGTGTTGAAAGATTAACAGGTCTTATGATGACTCTTAATATTAAAAAAGAAGAATATCATGGCAAAACAACCGTAACATTTAATAATATAGAAGGTACACTTATTTATACAGATAGATATAATGGTTTTATCGTTTATCCTTATCATAAATTAAATAATAATATCTTAAATGGTTATAAAACATATTATGAAAAATATAGCAAAATAGTTAAAGCCTATTCTGATAAAGTAACTGTTAGAAGTTTAGAGGGTTAAGATGGAAGCAATCAATAGAAGTGCTAAATATAGTTATTTTGTTTTAGAAGAATTTGAATGTGGTATTGCTTTAACTGGAACAGAGATTAAAGCGATTAGAAATGGAAAAGTTAATTTAAAAGATAGTTATGCTATTATAAAAAACAATGAAGTTTATCTTTTAAATACTCATATATCAGAATATAAAGAAGGAAATATTTTTAATCATAATCCTAGAAGAACTAGAAAATTACTTTTACATAAAAAAGAAATATTAAAATTAAAATCAAAAGTTAATGAAGAAGGCTTAACTTTAATACCTCTTAAATTATATTTTAAAAAAAATAAAGTTAAAATTCTTTTAGGTCTTTGTAAAGGTAAAAAGAATTTTGATAAAAGAGAAACAATTAAAGAAAGAGATTTATTAAGAGAAACAAGAAAAGTAAATAAATATAAATATTAAAAGGAGAAAAAATGGAGAATAAAAATGGATTTTATATAGGAGCTATTGTTACTTTATCAATTATATTAGTAGGAATTATTGCTTTTATTATTGCTAATAATAAAGAAGTGAAGTTAGAAAATAATGATGATAATAAAGAGGAAGAAGTTAGTTTTTATAACTATGATAGCAAAATAGATAAAAAGATTATTGAAGTTGCTAAGAAATTTGATAAAAAATATGATACATATCAATTAACTAATTTAAATAAATTAACAAATAATATATCAGAATTTAATACTTTAGAAAATAATCAAAAATTAGATTTAATTGGAGCTTATTTTGATCATTATAGAGATGTAGAAGGTTATGACGG
This sequence comes from uncultured Bacilli bacterium, assembly GCA_947630865.1. GTDB lineage: Bacteria > Bacillota_I > Bacilli_A > RF39 > UBA660 > RUG591. The sequence goes on from CANRJE010000125.1 coordinate 2,408, forward strand.
TAAGGTTATTGATGACAATCCAACGAGTCTTGACTTTAAAGAATATTTAAAAGATGTTTTTAAAGATGATATAACTTTTACTGATGATAATTTATTATGCGATGAAGTTGGTTCTTATCATTGTCATGTTTTATTTAATAAAGATAAAAATTATTATGAATATAATGATAAAGTTTCAAATCATGAAAGCGATAAAAGTATAGAATATTATTCTAAATTAGTAGATGCTCTAAATGAAGAAAATATTTATGTTTTAACTTATGTAAAAGTCTTTTCTAAAGATGGAGATAGTTTTTATGATGAATATAATATAAAAGATAATTCTAATAAGATAGTTGAAGCTCCAAATACTGTTTCAGGATTTGATCCTACTAAATTAATCTCTGATAGTTTTAATAAAATAAAAGATTATAGTAAATATAAAAAATATATTTATACTATAGAATTAATTGATGACAATGTTTATTTAAGAAGTTATAATTTTTCTGAATAGTTTTATAAAGTTCGATTTTTCAATCGGCTTTTTTTTATTAATAAATTTAAAAAAAATTCATAGTAAAAGTTTTCTAATTTTTCTTAATTTTAAAAAAGGTGAACAAATTTCACCTTGATGCCTTCTGAAAGCCTTGTCCCATAAGGGCTTAAAAAAAACGATTTATTTTTTCAACTTTAAAACAAACCGTGTATATTATAATTGAAAGGTTAATTGAAGCCTTTACTTAATTAGGAAAGGAGGAAAATTATGTTAAGTAAAAAAATCAATAAAAATAAAATC
>CANRJE010000126.1 GCA_947630865.1 uncultured Bacilli bacterium
AATTAGTATAAATATTAAAAAAATAAAAATTTTATAAAGTTTTGTATAGGAAATACTTGACTTTATTATGAGAGGAGATTTAATAAAAATAATATTATGAAATTTTTAAATATTGAAGTTTTTGATAAATTATATAAAAGAATGTATTTAATTTTATTTATGGCTATTCTTTTTCTAATTGGAAGTTCTCTTTTTATATATTTTGGTTATAAGAAAGAACATGAAGTTATAAATTATGATAAAGATATGTATGAGTTAATTTCTAATAATTATACGAAAGAGAATTTTCCTAGTTATATTGAGGTAAATAGTATACCAGTTTTATTTGGTTATTATAAAACTGATGATGAAGAAGAAAATGCTGGATTTTATTTTGTTGAAGATAAAAATCAAAACTCTTATATTGTTTATATGGAAAAATCTTTATTTGAAGAGATGAATAACGAAGAAATTTATGAAAAACCTATAACAATAACAGGAAAAACGTCTTTAATTACAGAGGATATAAAAAATATAGCTATCGATACTTTATTAGAAAATGAATCAGAGTATGATGAAGCAATTGAGGAACAAGAAGTAACGAAAGAAAATTTTAAAGAACGATATGGTTCAATTTATCTTGATACAGTTACTCCTATATATAATACTATTCCTTATTATATAGGAACAAGTTTTTCATTAATGTTATCAATTGTGTTATTTATAATCTATTTTGTAAAATTATATACGTTAAAGAAAACAACGAAAAAGTACTCCAAAGAAGAATTACAAAAAATAGCAGCAGAGATTTATGCTATAAAAGAAAATGATTATAAAAGTATGAATTTATATTTAACAAAAAATTATGTTGTTGATTTGTCTTTAAAAATAGTTATTTTAAAATATGAAGATATTATTTGGGCATATCCTAGAACTTCTTATGCATCAGGATTAGTTGTTAATAGAGCAATTAGAGTTTATACATTAAATGATGGAATGTTTGATATTGCTAATACTAATTATGGTAACAAAATAACTGATGAAATCCTTGATAAAATTATAGAAGAATTAAAAACGAAAAATAAACAATTATTAATAGGAGATAATAAAGAAAATAAAGAAATAATTAAAGAAAGAATGAAACAAAATAAAGCTAAAAAAAGGTTTGAAAGAAAAAAAACAATTGACAATAAGTAACTTTTCCTATTATAATAGTGTAGATTTAATTTTGGAGGTGTGAAATGAAAAGAACTTATCAACCAAATAAAAGAAGAAGAGCTAAAAAACACGGATTTTTTGCAAGAAAAGAAACTCCTGTTATGAACAAGAGAAGAAGAAAAGGTCGTAAGGAAATTATCAAAAAATAAGCCACATTTTAATTGTGGTTTTTTTTGAAGTTTTGCTATGAAAAAAATTAATGTAGTTAAGAATAATCAAGAATTTAATGATGTAATAAAGACCGGATTTCTTCTTAAAAATAACTATTTTGTTTTATACACCAAAAAAAATGAATTAAAAAGATTTCGTTTTGGAATATCTGTTCCTAAAAAAGTTTGTAATGCTGTTAATAGAAATAGATTAAAGCGAAAAATAAGAAATATTTTAGATAATCACAAAAATCTCTATTCAAAAGAGCAAGATTATATTATAATATTAAGAAAGAGTTGTCTTGATGCTACTTATCAAGAATTAGAAAACAACTTAGTATATTTATTTGAAAAATTAAAAGAAAAGGATGATGCTAATGAAAAAAATCACAAAAAGTAAGAAAGTAATCCTTTTACTTCTGATACCACTTTTATTAACTGGGTGTACTAAAGTATTAAAAGATAAAAATAATAAAGCGGTTGTCAATGAAGTAACAGGACAAAATCTAACAGAAAATATTCTATGTAAGCCAACTGATAGTAAAACAATAGAATTATATAAAAAGAATAACATTGATGTAGATTCTCTTCCCTATTGTGTTTGTAAAAGCGATAAAGTAAAAGAGAAAGTCTTAGTAACTGATGAAAAAGGTGAAGCAGTATTAGATGAAAATGGTGAGAAAACCTATGAAGAAAAAGAAGTAAAATGTAAAAGCTTCAATGTTGGAACAGGTGGATATGAAGGATTATGGACAACTATTTTTGTAAAACCTTTAGCCTTTGTAATATTATTCTTTGGTAACTTAACAACAAATTATGGTTTAGGATTAATTGTTACAAGTATTTTAATAAGATTAGTTTTATATCCAATTACTAGAAAAACAGCTATGCAATCAGAATATATGAAAAAAGCTCAACCAGAGATGGCCAAAATTGAAAAGAAATATGCTAATAAAGACCAAAATGATCAGACAGTTATGATGCAAAAAAGTCAAGAAATGTTAATGGTATATAAAAAATATAACATTAATCCTATTTCAGGGTGTTTGTTATCATTTATTCAATTACCTTTATTAATTGCCTTTTTGGAAGCAATAAATCGTGTTCCAGCTATATTTGAAGAAAAATTTCTATCTCTTCATTTAGGTACAACTCCAAGTATAGGAATTGGAAATGGCAATTATTGGTATTTAGTCTTAGCAGTCTTAGTTGCAGCTACTACATATTTCTCTTTTAGATTTACAATGAAAGATCAAGCAGCAGGCAATGATGATATGGCTAAACAACAAAAAATGATGATGAATATGTTTACAATTATGATTATCGTTATGTCTTTCTTTATGACATCGGCGTTAAATATTTACTGGATAGCAACAAATTTATTTACAATATTACAAAACATAATTGTAAAAAGGAGGTTAGGAAAATGAAAAAATATACATACCAAGCTAAAACATTTGAAGAAGCTAAAAATCAAGCAATGGCTGATTTAATGGAACAAGAAAGTAATCTTTATATCAAAGAGATTGAAAGTTCAAACAAATTATTCAACAAAAAAAGTGTTATAGAAGTAATAAAAAAAGATGATGTTGTAGAGCATATCAAAGAATTAATTAAAGGTATAACATCTGATATGGGCTTAAACATTAATATGGAAGTAAAAAAACGTGAAGAAAGTTTAAATATTACGATTTATGCAGATAACAATGCTATTCTAATTGGAAAAAATGCTAAAACTTTAGATGCATTAAATACAATCATTCGTCAAAGCGTTGCTAAAGAAATCGGGGAAAACTATAAATTTATTCTTGATG
>CANRJE010000127.1 GCA_947630865.1 uncultured Bacilli bacterium
TATAATGTAATTGATGAAGTAAAAAGAATGAATAAAACAATTTTAAATGTAACAAAACAGGAAAGTTTTGATAAAGGTGTTAATATCGGAACAATGAAAGCAACTAATGATATGGTTATAAATTTAAATAATCAAGGAATAGGACTTGATATAATATCTAAAGCAACTAATCTTGGTATTAATAAAATTAAAAAAATTATCGAAAAATCTAAAAATTAGAATTAAAAAAATTCTAATTTTTTATTGTAATAAGCCTAAAAATCTCTTATAATAAAAGTATCTATTATGTGGGGTGAATTATGGAACCAGAATTTAAAAAGAAACCAACTATAACTGAAATGGCTATGAAGAATCAAAAAACAATATTAGTTATAGCTGTATGCTTAATAATAACACTTTTTGTAGGAACTAGTTATTCAATGTTAACAAACTTTGATAATTATAATCCAAATACTATGCAAATAGAAAAAAATGGTGGAAAAATATCAGTTAATAATACTAAAGATATTGTAACTTTAACAAGTAGAATAAAATATAATGATGAAGATGGTATTAAAGAAACAAGAGCAGTTGTTTTTACTATAACTAATACTGGAGATAAAGATATTAATAATTTAAAAATTAAGTTAGTAAAAGATAAAGATAAAGTATCTGATTTAGATGAAAATAATATTAAATATTCTTTAAGTACTGATTTAGGAGTTAATTATACAAATACTCGTTTATTAAAAGATAATGATAATATTATAGAAACAATTGATATCTTAAAGAAAGATAAATCTTTAACAGTTTATTTAAAAGTTTGGGTTAGTGAATCTGAAACTCTTGATAATGCTAATTATTATGGAAATATAGAATTTGATTTTTAGTTATAGTTTTTTTCGTTATAATGAAAGAGATTGATATGGAAGAACTTAAGAAAAGTGATATAAAGATAATTGATGATTATTTAGAATTTTTAAAATATAATAAAAATTATAGTGATAAAACAATTAAGAATTATCGAATAGATTTAGAAGATTTTTTTGAACTTTTAAAAGAAGAGGCCCTTGATTATAAAGATGTAACATATGATATTTTGATGAATCTTTTTAAACATTTTGAAAAGAAAAAATTAACTAATAAAAGTATTAGTAGACATATAAGTTCTATTAAGGGATTTTATAAATATTTAGTTATGGAAGGACTTATAAATGTTAATCCTTTTCTTTCTGTTTCTATGCCTAAAAAAGAAAAAAAATTACCACGTTATTTAACATATGAAGAATTACTTGAAATATTTCATAATTTGGAAATTGAAACGGATTATGATTTACGAGATAGACTTATTTTAGAACTTTTATATGGAACAGGGGTTAGAGTATCTGAACTTGTATCTATTAAAAAAGAAGATATTGATTTTAATAATCAAAGTATTCGTGTTTTTGGAAAAGGTAAGAAAGAAAGAATTGTATATTATAATGATGTTGTTGCAGAGTTATTAAATAAATATTTAAAAGTTTATCATAACTTAAATAAAACGAAGTCTCCTTATTTAATTTTAAATTATCATGGAGAAGAATTAACAACAGCTGGTATTAGTTATATCATTAATCAAGTTATTAAAAAAATAAGTTTTAAAAAACATGTAACACCTCATATGTTAAGACATTCATTTGCAACCCATTTATTAAACAATGGTTGTGATTTATTAACAGTTAGAGAACTTTTAGGACATCAATCAATTTCAACAACAGGAATATATACTCATGTAACTCTTGAACAAATTAAAGAAGTTTATAAAAATTGTCATCCAAGAGGAAAAAAATAGAAGAATTAATCTTCCTTAATAATAGGAATAGATTTTAATTCTTCTTTTAATAAATATTCTTTATTGATAATATAAAGATATATTGTTGTTGCTTTTAATTCAAATTTTAAGACAAAATCATCGATATCTTTATAATTAGTAATTATTGGTAAATCAATTTTATCTTTAATAAACTTTAAGTATTTTTTACCAATTTTATTAAAACCTAAAACTCGTATATAATTTATATCTTTATCTTTTTCATCTTTTTTTAAATTCATAAGAATATGCAAAAACATACGATTAAGTCTTGTATAAGTATATCTTTTAGTTTTTATTAAATCTAATAATTCTTGATAAGATTTAGCTTCAAATATATATTTTTTTATTCGTTTATCGATTCCCTCTGAAACATCTAAGTAATCATCTAAATTGTTAGCTTCATTTATTAATTTATATTTTAAAAGATAAAAGAAATTATCTAAATAATTTTTATTGATATTAAGTAATTCTAAAGTCTCTTTAGGAACATGGTCTTGAATATCAATTCCTTCTAAATAAGCTTTTCTAATACTAGTAGCACTTGATATGTGTTCATTTAATTCTTGACTTAAATAGTTATTAGTTCTTTTAATTGTTATAGGAGTTATTTTGAAATCATTTAACATGATAGCCTTAACATAACTAATAGCTAGAATATCGTTTGAATAATTTATTTTTGCCTCAGTTAAATCATATAAAGCTTTAGCAATACTTGCAGGATAATTGTTTCCTAAATCAAGAAATTTTTTTACAAGTTTATCATATTCTTTACTATAGAGCATGGTTCTAGCTAGATTTTTAAATACATCAATATCATCTGTTTCACTTCCAAATACAAGATAATTGATACCTAGCTTTTCAAGTAAAAAAACGGCATGACTAGCAAATATATCGGCTGATTGGGTTGCAAAGATAAAAGGAAGTTCAATTACAAGGTCAACACCATAATCAAGAGCAATCTTTGTTTTTTCCCATTTAGTTAGAAATGATACTTCACCTCGTTCTGTAAAACATGATGATAAAATTAAAGTAATAAAAGAATCAGGAAACATTTCTTTAACTTTTTTTAAATGATAAATATGACCATTATGAAAAGGATTGTATTCACATATAATTCCTACTTTTTCCATGCTATCACCTAGTTTAATTATACAAGATAATACTTATTAATTCAAATAATAAGATATTTTTTCAAAAAATTTACAAATAATTGTAAAGATTTAAAATAATTTCAAAATCTTATAAGAATACAAAAAAGA
>CANRJE010000128.1 GCA_947630865.1 uncultured Bacilli bacterium
GTGGTGACCTTGCTGATTTGAAAGTTAAATCATGTGATGTTGAAGCTTGGAGTCCAAGACAACAAAAATATTTTGAGGTTGGTTCATGTTCAACTTTAGGAGATGCTCAAGCAAGACGTCTTGGTATTAGAACAAAAGGTGAAAAGGGAACGTATTATGTTCATACTCTAAACAATACAGTTTTAGCAACTCCAAGAGCCTTGATTGCTTTACTTGAAAATAATTATCAAGAAGATGGTTCTATTCTAGTACCTAAGGCTTTACAACCTTATATGGGTGGAATTAAAAAAATCGAAAAGAAGTAGATTTAATTATTATAAAAGGAAGTTACAATACTTCTTTTTATTTATATAAAATTTAGAAATAAAATGTAAAACTGGCTTTTCTTAATGTTTATAAACAATAGTAAAAAAATGATAAAATATACTAAGTAGTGCATAACAATCTATATTGACATTTGGAAAAAAATATGTGATGATTATTATGGTGTTTATATGATAAGAAAAGGTAAATTTTTATTTATTTTAGGGATAGTTTTATTATCTATTGGTTGTTATTTTGATAAAAATGGAACATTGCATGTTGGAGATAAGCCAGTTTTAACAAAAATTTATTCTAAAGAAGAGATGCTTAATGCTTTTGAAAATTTAGATTGTTATTATCAAAGACAAGGTTTTTATAGAAATGATATTTATTATAAAAAAATAATTCCTAATAATAAACCTGAAATAGAATGTAATTTAAAAAACAACTATACTGTAATTGATGATATAAAATATAAAGATGATAATAATTATAATGCAAGAAAATTAGAATTACGTTTAAAAGATTATGATGTTTCATTTGAAGTAATTTCAACCTGGGGATGTTCTGGAACGAGTGATAGTACTTTTGGTTGTCATCAAGAAGGATATGTTATAGGTACAAACTATTTAGATAAAGCTTTTGATTTTTTTACTGAACAATATGATTTAAAAGTTAAAAATCAGGTATGTAATTTTAAAAAAGATGAAATATGTACTATAAATAGTGAAGAAGATGTAAAATTAGTAGCTGATTATTACGAAAATTTTAAAGATTATCTTAATAGTTTAAGTGTTAAATTTTGGCAACCATTCACTCTTCAAGGAAAAATTTCTTCTCATGTTCCTAGTTTAGCAGTTGAAATAAAAGAAAAAAATGGTATATATACTTTTATTGATTATAGTGGCAATGAGGTTGATGATTTATATAGTTACTTATTAAATTTTTATCGCGAAAATAAATAAAATTAGAGAAGTAAAATGATGAGTTAAGATAAGTAATGATATAGATAAAAATGTTGATATAAATAATTATAGAGGAAACAATTATGAATAAAATTAAAATATTTATGCTATTCTTAATAACAGTTACAATTGTTGGATGTGGAACATTAGATCCAGATAAAGTTACAGAGAATTATGTAAAAAAAGAATTTAGAGAACAATTAGATCGAATGTTTTCAAAATATGGTATAAAATATCAACTTGAAATTACTTCTTTTGATAAAAATTCTGAAGGACGAGCAGCAAGCGGTATAGTTAAATTAAAAGATAGCTTTAATACAGTATGTGAAATTACAGGTGCAATTGGGAAAGATAATTTTGATGGTCAAACAATAGGAACATCATATCATGTTGATAATACATGTAGAATTGAAATTTTATCAAATGCTGAAAGAGAGTTAAATAATAAATATTCTTTTCTAATAAATAATGATACAGATTATGAAGTATTAGCAAGTAATATTAAATCTTATATAAAAGATTTAAAAAATTTATTGAATGAGTATAAAGATGGTGTTTTTAAATATTATTTTGATGATAAATATTCTTATGCTGAAATAGACATAACAATAAATAATGAAGACATAGAGAAAAAAAATTATCTTGATAATACTAATGAATTAGTAATAATTGATTTTTCTCAAGGTGATTATGGATGGCATGGTGAATTAGAACTTTCTGAATATTTAAAATTACTTGCAAATGGAGAACTACAAGAAAAAATAGATGAAATACGTATTAATCATTATGGTCATAAATAAAAAATTAGTTTAGAAAAAATCTTTAACTAATTCTTTTTTATATATAAATTTTAATTATTAATCTATAAAATAAAGTTGATAATAACAATAATTATTGAGTAGCATATAATAAAAAATATATAGGAGGATAAAATTTTGAAAATAGGTGTATTTGACTCGGGAATTGGTGGTTTAAATGTTTTAAAAGAGATTTTGAAAAAATATCCTAACAACACATATTACTATTATGGTGATACTAAAAATATTCCTTATGGTGATAAAGATAAAAAAACATTGTTTAAACTAGCAATCAAAATTATTCATTTTTTTGAAAATTTAGATGTTGATTTAATCATTATTGCTTGTGGTACTATTAGTTCTAATTGTTATAATGATTTAAAAAAAATAACAAATATAAAAATTCTTGATGTATTAAGTCCAACTTTCAATTATATTAAAAAAAATAAATTTAAAAATATGAGTGTCTTTGCAACTAAAAGAACGATAGAAAGTCATATATTTAAAAAAGAATTAGGAAGTATTTTAGAAATTCCAACTCCTGAATTAGTATCGATGGTAGAAAATAATTTAGTTGATAATGCTATAATTCAAAAATATATAGAAAAAATTAAGAATCGAGATGTCTTAATTTTAGGTTGTACTCATTATCCTTCTTTAATAAGTGAATTTAAAAAATATTTGAATATTAATACTAAAATAATTGATATGGGAGAAGTGTTAAGCTCTACTTTGGAGCTTAAAAATGATTCTGAATCAAAAGTTTATTTGTATTTTTCTAAAGTTGATGATAGATTGAAAGATAATATTAAAAAGATTTTAGGTACTGATTATTCAATAAATTTAATAGAAAGTATTTGACTTTCTTTTTTTTTGACATTAAGAAAATTATTTAACATAGATTATAATGATTAGTTTATATTTGTAAATTTTCTTATTAATTAAAAAGTCAAGTGCAACTTTTGAATAGCTATAATAATTGTCTTAATGTGATTTTATGCCGAGAAAA
>CANRJE010000129.1 GCA_947630865.1 uncultured Bacilli bacterium
CTAATTTATAAGCATCCGTTTTAGAAATTTCTACTTGAGTATAATCTCTAACTGGTCCTAATACTCTTAAATTTTTTAATTCACCTTTTTCACCAATAATATCAACCATCTGATTACTAGCAAATTGCCCTGGTTGATTTATATTATTCCTTACTGTCATTTCTTCATCAAACAATATATCATAATCTTCCTTTGTTAAATGTACATGATGATTACTAACTCCAATACTAACTTTCATAATCTCCTCCTAAATTATCTTCAAAACTACTATCAATAGAAAAATCTAAATCTGGTATTCTATCTTTTAGAATATTATCAAGTTCACCATAAGAATTAGCAAGTCTTATTTCATCTTCTGTTAATTCTTTATTTTTAATTGGGCTAACCTTAATATCCCATAATTCATTTTCCTCCATAATTATCTCCTTCAATTTTATTATTTTCATTAGAAGTCATTAAAACTCTCGCTTTTTCCATTTCATAATCATTTAAATGTCTTAAAATATTCTTGTACCAAACTTCTATTCCTCCTGAATGATTATTTCTATCAAAATAATAATCAATATTTAAATCTGGATTATTAAGTTCTTTATAATAAACAATCATTTGATTAGCAATATGATGTAATCTACCTGCCATTTCTTGATAGCATTTCATGTTTAATTCCAATTGTTTTATAACACCAGGGGATTCTTTAATTCTTTTTTCTAAACCACCCTTATATTTAATATATGATGTTATATTACGCATTTTGCTATAAATTTCATACATTACTTGGTCAAGATTTATAATCATTTGTTTTTTCTCTAAAGTAGATAACTTATCAACACTACTTTTTGGAAGACCTCCTGTTTTAAAACGATACATTACTTGTCCTGCATAAGTATCATTTTCTGCTAAAGTTTCATTAGTTAATAAAGAGATAGTGTCTTTAGATTTTCCGTCCAAATTATAAAATTCTTTAAATTGAGGATATTTGTTTAATAAATCAGGATTATTAATAAAAATTTCATCTAAGTTTTTCGTTATAAAATCACTAGCAAAAAGGGAGTTACCATCACTATCTTTTTGATTAGCTAATTCTCTTTGGATAAATTCTTCATAACCATATTTAAATATTCGACTAAGTGTTATAGAGCCTTTATCATAATTAGGTAAATAATTTTTTATTGTTGATTCTAAATCTCTCCAAGCAGCTTGATTAGCATCTTTTTCGATAGCTTGTGTTCGATAATTTCTTTTATATTCATCACTATCTTTAAGACCTAATAAATTTCTCGTTGCCATATAGTAAGAGATATCGCTTTTATCTCCACTCTTAGCTAATTTATCTTGCTGTTGATGTCTTAATTCATGATAAATTGTTTGAAGAACTGCTAAACCTTCTCTTCTTCCTCCACCAAGTGTTCCATACATATTATCTAATTTGTTATCTTGGAATGAAACATTAGAAATAGTTTCTTTATTTACTACAACAAAAGAATATCCAGATATACCTAAAGTATTTTTATCTTCTAAATTTCCGATTAAAATCTCCGTATCATCTAATCCTCTTTCTTTGGCTTTTTGGTATCCAAAATATTTAATAATAAAAGTAGTAGCATTAACTCCTAAAGAGGCAGCTCCATTAAGTAAATATCTTGCTAATTTATCTTGGGCATTTTTTAAATTCTTATTATCAGTTGGAATAATATAAGTAAAAAATTCAATTAACTTTCTTTTTTCTTCTTTATTTAAACTTTCAGGTGCTAATTCAAACTTCATATATATTTGTTTAGCATCATTTACTTTCTTATCAATTAAATCACGAATATTATCTAAATCTGGAATATACTTTTTCAATCTTTCTATTTTTATTCCTTTAATTGGTAACTGATAATATAATAAAGGTTGTTTATTTAGTAAAACCCTAAGTTCTTTTAAATAAATGTCTAAATTAGAATTAGGAAGAACCTCAACATCATCTATTATTTGCTTTATCATATAATTATCAATTGCTGTTATTTCAATTAATTCTTTATATGACATTTGATAATTAGGATCATCAATATTATTAAGTCTTGCTTCTAATAAACTTACTATTCTATTAGCATCTAAATTATTTGTAATTTGAAAACTATTTAAAACTTTTTCATTATATGCCTTCATATTATCCCTCTATTTTAAATTATAAAGAGAAACCTATTCTATATCAAGATAAGATTATTATTTTTACACAATATTTTACATAAAAACAATTATTTTTCATATAGTTTAAAGGAGGATATAATGAATAACTATAATTATAACTATGAACCTTATTTAAGACAAAATGTTCCTATGAATCCTAGTTATATACCAAGTGAAAGTTCTAGTATTCCAGGAGTTGGAAACCCTGAAAGTAATGAATATGCTGAAGACCTTCTAAATAAAAATATTGGTAAACATTTAAAAGTTTTTATGTCTTTTAATGATTCAATCGAATGGCGTGATAAAATATTTGAAGGAACACTTGAAGCTTGGGGTAGAGACTTTTTTCTTTTAAACGATAAGAAAAATAATAAATGGTATATGGTATGGAATATTTACATTGATTATATTGAATTTGATGAAGGATTAACAATGAAATAAATATAAAAAATACATATTGTATAATTAAAGTTATATAAATGTATTTTTTTATTTAAAATTTAACTATTTGATTCACAAAGTTGTTTTTTACTTAAAAATTTAGTATAATAAAAATGGTGATATGATGGATAATATAGTAATTCTTATAATAACTGCAGTTCTTTTAATAATCTTATTTATCGTGATTATTTTAATAATTGGAAAAAAGAAAATTAACAATGTTTTATTACCACTTGATGTTTCTAAATCTGAAATAAATAATTATTTAAAGCAAAAATACAGAACTTATAAAGAAATAATTAAGTTTTTAAAAGATAATTTAAGTATTAAAGATGATGCTTTTATAAAATTTCTAAGTTTTGATACAAAAGAATGTTTACAAAGTGATTTAATCAATATGTTAGATGAAACAACTCTTGAAATCAATGAATATGTTGATAATTATGATGA
>CANRJE010000130.1 GCA_947630865.1 uncultured Bacilli bacterium
GATATTTTTTCAAAAAATTTACAAATAATTGTAAAGATTTAAAATAATTTCAAAATCTTATAAGAATACAAAAAAGACTTGTAAAACCTAATTTTATTTGTTATAATACAATGGAATGTTGGGAGGAGGAGATATTTATGGCTAAACTTGGAAATAGACAAAGAAAAACATTAGTTTGTTCAGAATGTAATGAAGAAAACTATCGTACTGTAAAAAATATCAAAAATACAACAGATCGTTTAGAGTTAAAAAAATATTGTAAAAGATGTCAAAAACACACTATTCACAAAGAGAAAAAATAAAATAAGGTGATAATATGATAAATGTAAATGATTTTAAAACAGGTATGACAATTCAATATGAAGGCAATATTTATACAGTTTTAGATTTTCAACATGTAAAACCTGGAAAAGGGGCAGCTATTGTTAAAGCTAAACTTAAAAATTTGAGAACTGGTTCTATTGCTGAATATACTTTCAATGCGGGAGTTAAAGTTGAAAGTGCTAGAATTGAAAGAAAACCAATGCAATTTTTGTATTCAATGAATGATACTTATTATTTCATGAATATGAATGACTATGAACAAATTGAACTTCCTAAAAGTGTTATAGGAGACGATTATAAACTTTTAAAAGAAAATTTAGATGTTGATATTATCTTTTTTGAAGGTGAAATGTTAGGTATGAATTTGCCAGATAAAATAGCTATGAAAGTAGTTCATACTGAACCAGGAGTTAAAGGAAATACTACATCAACAGCTATGAAAGATGCAACTCTTGAAAGTGGATTAGTAGTAAAAGTTCCAATGTTTATAGAACAAGATGAAGTAATATTGATTTCAAGTAAAGATGGAAAATATGTTTCTCGAGCATAGTTTCTTTTTTTTATCTAAAAAATCTTTCAATAAACTCTTATTTATGCTAAAATAGAAATATAGAAAATAGAGAAGGAGTACAAAATGAGAGATATAATAAATTTTGATTATGGTATAAGATATGGAACTAATACCCCAAATAGTGCTAAAGGAGAAAAATATCCTTATCGTTCTTTTTTTGATATTATGGATGTTTTATCTTTTAATGATTTGGATTTTACGATTGATTTTATGTCTAATGATAACGATTATAAGAAAGGGCTAGAATTAGATTTTGCTATCAAAAGAGAAGTTTATATGAATGGAGTAAATTATGTTATTCCAGGAGATGAGGAAACAAAAAAGCAAAAGGAATTATTGACAGAATATAAAACATTAACTGATAGTATTGCTAGTAAACATAATATTGAAACTATTTCAGAAGATGTTAAAGCTAAGGTTTCAGCAACTAATGAAAAGGGATACGAATACCAATCATTTTTTGGTTTATTGGACTTATTAGCTAAATATGATGCTAGTTGGGTTTTAAATTTCATTAACGAGCATGGTGATATTTATAATAAAGCTATTAATTTAGATTTTACAATTAAAAGAGTTTGTTTTGGTTTAGGTAAACAAGCACTTGATTATAAAAACTTTTTTGTAAGAGGATTATTAGAAGAATATAATGGACTTATTACCAATCTTATAAGAGGATATATGATGGATGCTAGATATCAAAGAACAAAAGGAATTCCAGAAGAAATTACAAATATCTTAAATAGATATGGTTTTAAGGAAGAAATACCAGCTGGTCCTAAAAGATAATTTAAACTTCATTTTTGAAGTTTTTTTCTTTTTCTTTTTTATTCGACAAAATTAAACATTAGTATAATTTAAAATTAACTTGGTGATTTAAATGAGAAGATTTTATATATTTAATATAAGAGAAGAATTATTGAAATTATATAAGGAAAATCCAAGTAATTTATATTCTATTTTAAATGGAATTTATAAAATGAAACAAGAAGATTTAGTATATGGATATAATTTATTTAAACAAATATGTGAACCAATTGATACAATAACTTTAAATAATAAGATATATTTAAAATTACATAATGATTTAATTTATACAAAGATAGATGATGAACATGTTATAAACAATTTATATAAAGATGAGGTTAGTGTTTTAAAAATAAAAAAAACACATATAGTGTTGGATTGTAATAATTCATATTCTAGTTTTTTTAATATTTTAAATAATTATAGTTCTAATCTTTTTATATGTGATTTTGTAAGTGAAGATTATTTCTTTTTAGGAGATATTGAATTAATTGTTGAATAATAATTGACAAACTTTAACAAGTAATTATAATAAATAATTGATTTTAGAGGTTTACATGTACTATAAAATTGATTTTTATTTAAAAGAAGATGCACCTATTTTAAAAATTGAAGATAAAAGAAAATATGATTCTAATATCTTAGATATCTCTTTAGAAGCTAATTTTATTAGTAAAGAAACAGGTGTTCCTTATCAAAAAGTTTTTCCTTATGTGTCTTATTGGTATAAGATAGATTCCAAATGGTATTATTTTAAGATGTTTGATGATTTTTTAGAAGGATTTTTAAATACTTTTTTAGGTTCTTTAATAAGTCTTTATTTTGGACTTAGAAGTGCTAATTATAAAATAGCTGAAGTTAAATATTCTAATAATACTAGGTCAATTGGAGTTGCTTCAGAAAATTTTTGTTCTTGTAATTATAGATATAAAACATCAAGAGAATTACAAATTGCATCAGTTTCATCGCTTCAAAATATTGATAAATTAAGAGATTTTTTTGATGGAACTATAAATACTGATGAGTTAATAAATGATGTTAAAAAACTTTTTATTCGTGATTTATTTACAGGTGAAATTGAAAGATATGATGATATTTTATTTGAAATAAATAATGAATCAGTAAGACTTGCTCCTCTTTTTGATTATGAGTATTCCTTTTCTGAAAGAGCTCTTACATGGTATTATTGGAATTATTTAGGAAAGATGAATCTTTTTTCTAAACCTCAATTAGAATATTTTAGAAGTGATTCGATGTTTCAAGAATTATTTTTTAAGCTTTTAAATATAAATATAAAAGAAATGTTAGAAAAGTTAAGTGATGAGAATA
>CANRJE010000131.1 GCA_947630865.1 uncultured Bacilli bacterium
TCATTTAATTTTAGTTGATGTTTATAATACTTTTGGTTTAACTGGTAAAGAGACTGAAGTTTTACTTGATAAAATTCATATAACAGTAAATAAAAACACAATTCCTAATGAAACTTTAAGTGCCTTCAAGACAAGTGGTATTCGAATTGGTTCTCCTGCTATGACAACTAGAGGTTTAAAAGAAAAAGAATTTAGAGAAATTGCTTCAATTATATATAATGTTTTAAAAAATCCAACTGATGAAAAACTTTTAAAAGAAGAAGAAAAACATGTTTTAGAAATTACAAAGAAATATCCTCTTGTTTGATATTTCTTTTTTCGTTATAATAAAATTATTAAGAGGTTTAATATGATTTTAATGGTAAGTGGTAGAACCGATATTGTAGGTTTTTATATGCCTTGGTTTATGAATAGATTAAAAGAAGGTTTTGTTGATGTTAGAAATCCTTATTATGAACATCAAGTTTCAAGAATTTATTTTGAAGACGTTGATTTAATTTTCTTTTGTACCAAAAATCCTATTCCTCTTTTAAAATATATAAAAGATATTAAAAAGCCAATTTATCTTCATGTAACTATTACTCCTTATAAAAAAGATATTGAACCAAATGTTCCTTCTAAAGTAGAAATTATAAAATCCGTTAAAGAAATATCTAATTTAATTGGTATTGAAAATGTTGTAGTTAGATATGATCCAATTTTTATAAATAAAAACTATACAATTGATTATCATATTAGAGCATTCACTAAATTAACTAAAGAGTTAAGTGGTTATGTAAAAACTATTTTTATTTCCTTTCTAGATATTTATAAAAATGTTTTAAATCATAAAGAAGTTTTAGATTATAAAGAATTAACAGAAGAAGATTATAAAAAAATAGGACTTAATTTTAGTCAAATTGCAAAAAGTAATAATATTAATGTTTCAACTTGTTCTGAAGAACATAATTTAATTGAATATGGTTTTGTGAAGGGTGAATGTCTTTCCAAAGCAACAGCCTATAGATTAACTTTAAAAACATATCCTAAATGGAAAGCAAGAAAAAATGTTAACTGTAATTGTTGCAATATGGTTGATATTGGTACTTATAATACTTGTAATCATCTATGTAAATATTGTTATGCTAATTATTCTGAGAATAAAATTATAAAAAATCGTATGAAACATAACGTTAATTCTTCTTTATTAATAGGAGAACTTGATACTTTAGATAAAATTACCGTTCGTAAGAAATAGTTTTATTTTTAGAATTTTTATTATATAATAATAACTCAAAGAGGTGTTTATGAGATTTAGTAATGTTTTATGGGGATTAGTTTTTTTAACATTTGGAATTTTAATTGGTTTAAATGCATTAGAAATTACAAATATAAATATTTTCTTTAAAGGTTGGTGGACTTTATTTTTAATTATACCTGGTTTAATTGGTCTTTTAACCGAAAAAGAAAAAACTTCAAATTTAATTATTCTTTTAATAGGAGTTGCTTTACTTTTAGCATCACTTGATATTATTAACTTCTCACTTATTTGGAAGTTACTAGTTCCTTCTATTTTAGTAATAATTGGTTTATCTTTAATATTTAAAGATGTATTTTTGAATGAAACAAAAAAACGTATTAGGAATTTAAATAAAAGGGAATTGAAAGAATATGCTGCAACTTTTTCTAATCAAAATTTAGATTTTGCAGATGAAATAGTTAACAATTTAAGTTTAACTAGTGTTTTTGGTAATATTAATTGTAATTTAAAAGATGAAAATATAAAAAAAGAAACTTATATTAAGGTTGAGTCTATTTTTGGAGGAATAAAAATAAAAGTTCCAGATGATGTTAAGGTTAAAATAGTTTCAACTTCTATCTTTGGAGGGGTATCTAATCATAAAGAAATGAAAAATGATTCTAAAAAGATTTTATATCTTGATGCAACTTGTTTATTTGGAGGAGTTGAGATTAAATGACAACGGGACAGAAAGTAATCAAGGCTTTTGGAATAACTTTAGCCATTTTTATTATTGTTGATATTTTTGCTTTAATTGTTTTTTCAATTGCTTCTATTTTTAATCTTTTAGATAATGATGAAGTCTTAGAAACAAATAAAAATTTAGTAGTTGAAGATAATTATGATATAAAAAGTATTGATATTAACTTACACTATACTAAATTGATTATTAAATCGGGATTAGAATTAAAAGCTGAAACTAATAATAATGATATTACAATAAAAGAAGATGATAGAGAACTTATCATTGAAGAAACAAAGAAAAATTTTTTCAAAAATTATGATGATTATGAACTAATAATTTATCTTCCAGAAGATACTATATTTGATAGTATTGATATTAAAGCTGGAGCTGGTAAAATTGAAATTATGGATTTAAAATGTTATTCTCTTTCTTTTGATTTTGGAGCAGGTTCAGCTGTAATTAATAATTTAGTTGTATTAGATAATACTAAGATTAAAGGTGGAGCAGGTGCTATTAATATAAAGAATGGAAGTTTAAATAATTTAGAATTAAAAATGGGAGTTGGAAAATTTAGTTTAACTTCTAGTTTAAAAGGTCATTCAATAATTAATGCTGGAATAGGTGAAATGTTAATAAATATTCTTGGTAGCATGGAAGATTATACTTTTAAAATTGATAAAGGTATAGGTCCAATTAAAGTTAATTCGGAAAATGTTTCTAAGGAAGAAATTATTGGAAATGGTAAAAACTGTGTTGAAATTGATGGTGGAATTGGCAAAATAGACATTGATTTTGCAATAAGCAAATAATTTTTCTTTTCAAAATTAAATAATTGTGATATTCTTAATATAAGAAAGGTAGTTGATAATATGAACATAAAAAAAGTTAACGATTTGTCAACCATGGGGGGGGCTTAGAAAAAAGATTTTCTAAGACAAATAATAAAATAAATAATAAAACTATAACAC
>CANRJE010000132.1 GCA_947630865.1 uncultured Bacilli bacterium
CTATCAAGAACTCCATAATTATTAATACCACTTCTAGCAATCCAAGGATAGTTCGAATTAGGAAAATTTGATGCATCGGCATACCAACCATTATGATAACGAAGATTTCCATCTTTATCACGAAATTCATAAAATGGTCCCATCTCTCCTGTTGCATCTCCTAAGATTCGAAAATTATATGATGTAGTTTCTGATGATTCAGAATACTTTTCTAAATATGGTTGATATAAAGGATTATTTAGTTCTTCTTCTGTAAAAGAACTGGCATCATTTTCTGTTTTTGGTCTATAGGAAGCCATATACTCTTCAGCTCCTCCTGATACATCATATATTCCTGTAATGTT
This sequence comes from uncultured Bacilli bacterium, assembly GCA_947630865.1. GTDB lineage: Bacteria > Bacillota_I > Bacilli_A > RF39 > UBA660 > RUG591. The sequence goes on from CANRJE010000132.1 coordinate 345, forward strand.
TCCTGTTGTTGATGCTAAATATCCAGTTGTTGTATTATACGATTGTGTTAAATCATCAGCATTTCCAGAAGTTCCTGAATAAGAGCTTTGGTCAGTATTGGCTGCTGCTGAATAGCCTGTTTTATATTGATTATTGTTATTAATATTTACTTCACTACCTTTTCCATAAATGGAATGCGATAGATAAGCTACTGCTCCCCACTCCGTATTTTTCATCATGTGAGATTTTAACTCTTCGTGATAACCTATTGCTGTCTTAAATATATTTGATACTTTTTGGCCTCTCCATGAATATACATTTGGTTTTACAATTATCTTTTTACTTTCTATCGTATCGTTCTGGGCATTTCCTACTGTCCAAGAAGTAGAATCAATTGGATTACCTTCAGTTCCTTGATTATATCCCGTTTCAAATTTTCCTACCCATATTCCATTTAATTCGGTGTCACCTAGAGTAAACGCTGGATGAGTATAATAACTATCCAATACTTCTTCTCTAACAGGCTCTACTTCATTACTTTCAAATACTATATCTATTATTCTAGCATTTCCAAAGGCATTTCCAAACGAGTTTTCTTCCCAAGTAGCAGTGTCAGTCAAATCATTCCTAGTTATAACTGTTGATGTTTTAGCTAAATTCCATAATTTATATTTATATCTCGGTATCCATACAAAATAACTTTCAATATCTTTTTCAAGTATCGTTTCTCCATCTTTATAATTTTTACTTGGATTATCAACTAGTATTATAGCATTTGCCCACTCTTTATTAGTATAATCATACCACTTAGTATATACATTCGTTTTAGTAACTTTTCCATAATCATCAATTGTTACAGGTATTAATGGTTCTTTTATAACTGGATCTGCTCCATTTAATACTTTATCTTGATATTTCTCGTTTGTTATCTCAACAACTATTTTTCCAGTAAATGTTTTATCTTGATATGTATCTTTCCCATTTTCTCCTAACCATACTTTTACTTTATAAACACTACTCTCCTTAGGTTTTAATGTTGCACCTAAATCTATATATTTATCATTTCCTAATGTTTTAGTTTCTCCATATCCTGTATCATTTTTATTAATTGCAAATTTTATTACATTTTTAAATTCTGGTTCACTTGATGTATCTTCAATATAAACATTATAGTTTGCAGTAATTCCATTATTTCTTACAACAAATGTTAAAGTTTTCGCTTCTTTCAATCCATCTGTATCATTTTTAGCAACTGGATTTTCTAAACTCAAAGTATCAGTTTTAGATTCTTCAAATTCTACTTGCAATAAGCCTAAGTCCATTACATAACCTTGGCTATCTGCTGTTTGTAATAAAGCATAACTTGTTCCAAATAAAAGAATTATACTTAAACTTATTGTCATTATAATTAAATTCTTTTTATTCATATTAAACCTCCACTTTTTAATTTATCGCGAGAACAAGACGGGAACCAATGTCGTTGTACCCATTACCAGTATACCTATAGAAAGCGAACTGACCTGAATCAATTCCAGCGTGGCAAGGACCACCTCGATCGAACCAAGGACGAGACGAATCAACAAAAGGAGAAAAATCAGAATACCAAGAGTTATGATAATAATGACTACCATCTTTAGTATTAAATAGATAAAATGGTCCCATTTCTCCTGTCGCATCTCCCAATATTCTTAAATTATATGTTGTAATTTCTGAAGATTCTGAATATTTTTCTAAATATGGCTGATATAGAGGATTTTCTAATTCTTCTGCTGTAAATCCACTCGCGTCCCCACTTGAATTTGGTCTATAGGAAGCCATATATTCCCAAGCTCCTCCTGACATATCATATATTCCTGTTATATTTCCTGTTGTTGATGCTAGATATCCTGTTGTTGTATTATAGGCTTTGGTTACTGTATCACTTCTTCCAGAAGTTCCCCAATCTGAACTTTGATCGGTGTTAGCTGCCGCTGAATAGCCAGTCTTAAAATCGGTGTGGTTATTAATGTTAACCTCTGCACCTTTGCCATAAATAGAATGTGATAAATAAGCTGCTGCTCCCCATTCAGTATTTTTCATCATGTGTGAAGATAATTCTTCATGATATCCTAATGCTGTTTTAAAAATATTTGATACTTTTTGATTTCTCCATGAATATACATTTGGTTTTACAACAATTTTATCACTTTCGATTGTATCTTTCTCCGTATTTGAACTAGACCAAGAAGTAGAATCAATTGATTCACCTGGTGTTCCTTGATTATATCCCGTTTCAAACTTTCCTACCCAGATTCCATTTAATTCTGTATCTCCTAGAGTAAATGCTGGGTGTGTATAATAACTATCTAGTTTTTCTTCTCTAACTGGTTTTACTTCATTACTTTCAAATACTATATCTATTATTCTGGCATTTCCAAAAGCTTTACCCAATGATTTTTCTTCCCAATTAGTAGTATCTGTTATATCTGACAATTCATAAGCTTGTTCATATTTTCCTAAATTCCAGATTTTATATTTATATCTTGGTATCCATACAAAATAACTTTCAATGTCTTTTTCAA
>CANRJE010000133.1 GCA_947630865.1 uncultured Bacilli bacterium
AAAAAATTTAAGAGTATTAGGACCAGTTAGAGATTATACTCAAGTAGAAATTTCTAAAACGGATGCTTATAAATTAGAAATTAATCCACCAGTAAGAGATTCAGGAGATTTAAAAGGAGCTATAATTGTTACAATAGTTGGACCAAAAGGTTCTATCGAAAGAGAAGCAGCAATTATAGCAGATAGGCATATACATGTTGATAAAAAAATTCGTCAAGAAAAACACCTAGAAGGAATCAATTTTGTAAAAGTTAAAGTTGAAGGAGAAAAAGGTGGAATATTAGATGATGTTAGATTAAAAGATAGTGATGATGCTTATTTTGAAATGCATTTAGATACAGATGATGCTAATGCTTTCTTATTAAAAAATAATGATGAAGTTGAAATTATTCTTTAGCTTCATCATTTTTATTATCTTTTTCTTCATATTCATCAAATACTTCTTGAGTGCTACCAGGTTCTGTTCCTTTAATATAATAAAGAATTTTTTTATTTTTGGATTCATTAGTAGCAATATTACCAGTTATTGGGTCAACTATTACTCCTACAACATTACTAGGTATTTCATACCATGAAGTTTCTTTGTCTTTTAAGTATATTTCAACTGCGTTAGCCCAGGTTCTTTTTGAATATTTATAATCATTAGCACCAAGTGCCCTACTATCATCATATCCAATCCAAATGGAAGCAACAATATCTTGATTAAAACCAATTATCCAGTTATCAGTATTGGTAGAACCAGATTTCATTCCATAATCATGAGTTAAAAGAGAAGCAATAGAAATATTTGTTGGATAAGTATAATCAACCATATTATAATCATAAGTTCCTTTTAATAAATCATTGAGAATAAAAGTGATACTCTTATTTAGAACAACTTCACTTGTATCTTTATGTTGATAAATAGTGTTGCCACCTAAATCGGTTATTTTTTCAATAAAATATGGTTCATGTTTCACTCCACTTGCTGCTAAAGTTGCATAAGCATTAATGATTTCCAATTGATTTAATTCAACTGTTCCAAGAGGAAGAGAAGCAATTGGCTTTAAAGGAGTTTTTATCCCTACTCTTTTAGCTGTGTCTACTAAATTTTCACTTCCTAAGAATAAATGTGTTTTAACAGCATAAATATTATCGGAAAAAGCGATAGCAGATGCCATACTTATAGCTTTATTAGCATATAAACTATTATAATTTTTAGGTGAATAAACTTGATTAACCCCTAAAGTAAAGCTTGTTTCCTGAGATAAAAAAGAAGTAGAAGCTGTAAATCCATTTTCAAGAGCATTATAGTAAAGGAAAGGTTTCATAATCGAACCAACTTGTCTTTTGGAATTAATTGCTCTATTAAATTCGGATTTATTGTAATCTCTTCCACCTACTAAAGCAATAACTGCTCCATTTTGGGGGTTCATCATAATGCCACTTCCCTCTATTTCCTTATTATCTGAAAGATTATTTTCAATACTTTCCTCTAAACTTGTTTGAGCTTTTAAGTCAAGTGTTGTATAGACTTTAATTCCCCCACTCTTTAGTTCTGTTTCAACAAGACTTCCCAATCCTTTTAATTCATTCATTACAGCATCTTGATAATACATAAGGGTATTAAGATTTAATTTATCTTTTTTCCCATAAAAAGTTAGTTCCTCGTTTCTAGCACTTTCATATTCTTCTTTTGTAATGACATTTTCTTTTAACATTTGATTTAAAATATATAACTGTCTTTCTTTAGCAACTTCTAAATTAACTAAAGGTGAATAATTAGAAGGCGACTTTGGAATGCCAACCAACATACTAGCTTCTGCTAAATCAAGATCTTTTGCATTTTTATTAAAATAAAATTCACTTGCTCCTTCAATCCCATATACTCCATGTCCATAGTTAATACAATTTAAATATCCTTCTAGAATATCATCTTTTTCATAATGTGTTTCAATTTGAATTGTGTACCAAACTTCATTAAGTTTTCTTTCCCATGTTTTATCAAAATCCAAATATAAATTTTTAGCAAACTGTTGAGTTATAGTTGATGCTCCTTGACTATAATTTTTATTAACAAAGTTTGTATACATAGCTTTGATAATTCTTGGAATATCAAATCCATGATGTTTATAGAAATCTTTATCTTCAATTGTAATTGTTGCATCTATTACATACTTACTAATATCTTCAAGACTTGCCCATTTAGTACTACCATTTCCTTGAAAATAAACATTGTTATCATTATCATATAAATAATAACTACCTGTGTTATTTATATCTAATTTAGGTTGTAGTTTAGCATAAAGATAAATACCTGATATGAAAAGAACACCTAGAAAAAAAAGAATAATCATCAATTTAATAAACTTTTTTAAAAACTTCATCAAATCACCTATTTCTAGTATCTTCAAAAAAATAGAAAAATATGTGTTCAAATTCTAACATTTGTGGTATAATGCAAATCGATATGTATTTAACATATTGGTGAAATATGGGAAAAGTTAATTTATTAGTTAAATGTTGTTTAAAAAAAATTAAAAGCGAATACAATATAAAAGGAATTTTAGTTTCTGAAAAAATTAAATTTATGCTTGATGATACTAAAATGATAATAGATTTAAAAAACAACACATTAAAAAGAACAAATGAAGAATTAGAATTATTTTTTGAATTTAATCTTTTAAAATGTCTTGTTCTTGATAAAATTAATAATATAAAATTTAATTTAGAAATAAATTTAATTAAGTTAGAAAAAACTAAAGATTATTTTTATGTTAAATATAAAATAGAAAATGATGAATTTGAAATAATGATTAAAATTATATAACTTTTAATTTGG
>CANRJE010000134.1 GCA_947630865.1 uncultured Bacilli bacterium
TTGTAAAAATTTCTACAAAATTTTATTACAAAGTGGATTTTACCTATTCAAACTGGAATTTACTTTTGCAATTCAGCATTAATTAAAATATTTATTTTATAGGCGAGAATATATAAAAAAATAAAAAAATAAATGCAATTTTTTGAAAGTTTTAGGGGTTTTTCTTGAAAAAAAATTATAATCATGTATAATTATATTTATAAGGTAGGTGTTAAAGTGATATATACAAGTATAGACATTGGTAGTCATTCAATTAAAATTGTTGTATCTTCAAAGAGTAATGGAAAGTTTCATATTTTAGCATCTACTAAAGTTAAGAGCAAAGGAATCAAAAAAGGAATTATTAAAGATTATGCTCTTGCTTTGGAAAGTATAAAGGAAGCTATAGGAGAAATAAATAAGGATTTAGGAATAGAAATAAAAGAAGTTCTTTTAAGTTTTCCAATGTTTAAAGCTACTTCATCAATTGAAACAGGAGAAATAAATGTTAATGGTGAAATAAAAGGTACACATATTAAGGAAGTTATCAATAAAACAGTTCATGAGAATATTGATAGTAATTTAGAAGTTTTATATTTAGAACCAATTGTATTTGAAACTGATACTGGAGTTCAAGTAGTTGACCCTAAAGGACTTACAAGTAGTACTCTTGAAGTTAGATGTGCTGTATCAACAGTTGAAAAGGATTTTTTATATGAATACTTAGAATTACTTCATGAGGCAGGACTTGAAGTTATAGATGTTGTATATGGAATAGTTGGCGATTATGAAGAACTTGGTAATACAGAAACAGATTCTAAATTTGGAGCGTTAATTAATTTAGGTTATGGAAAAACTGAAATAGGAATATTTAATAAAGGTATCTTATTAAAAGGTTCAACATTACCAATTGGAAGCAGTAAAATAGATAAAGATATTAGTTATATATATAAAATAGATAGAAAATTTGCTACTTCATTAAAAGAAAATTTTGCAGTTGCTAGTAGTAATTATGCTGATTCAAATGATGTAATGGAAGTAGTTGATGTTTCAGGAAAAGAAGTTAAAATTAATCAACTTGAGATTAGTCAAATTGTTGAGGCAAGACTTTTAGAAATAATAAAAAGTGTCAAAAATGAGATAAATAACTTAACAAACAGAAAAATAGGTTATATAATTATAACTGGAGGAATTACTAATTTAGTAGGTTTTCCTTATTTATTGGAAGATGAATTCCCTGAAATTGATAAAATTGTTGCTAATTTAATACCAATAGGAGCAAGAAGTAATGTTTATTCAACAGGGTTAGGATTTATAAAATATTTTGATTATAAAATGAAATTTAGAGATATTAGATATTCAATGTTAAGCGAAGAAAGTAAAAAAGAATTAACAGCTAAGAAGAAAGATGCAAATAAAGCTCGTGAAACATTATTTAGTAAGCTAGAAGCTTATAGTGAGAGCAATTAAGGAGGAAGAATATGCTTAGTGGATTAGAGATGGATCAATTAGCCAAGATAAAAGTTGTTGGAGTTGGTGGCGGCGGTGGAAATGCTGTTAACCGAATGATCGAAACAGGTGTAAAAGGCGTTGAGTTTATTGTTGCTAATACTGATTATCAAGTTTTGAGCAAGTCAAAAGCTGATGTTAAAATTCAACTTGGAAAACAATTAACTGAAGGCCTTGGAGCTGGGGGAAAGCCTGAAGTAGGTCGTGAATCTGCTGTTGAATCCAAAAAAGAAATAGAAGAAGCTTTAAAAGGTGCAGATATGATTTTCGTTACTTGTGGAATGGGTGGCGGAACAGGAACAGGTGCTGCTGCAATTATTGCTGAAATTGCTCAAGGACTAGGAGCTTTAACAGTTGCTATTGTAACTAAACCATTTTCTTTTGAAGGAAAACGCCGAATGGAAAATGCAATGAGTGGTATTGAAGACTTAAAGAAACATGTTGATACTTTGATTGTTATTCCAAATGATAGATTAAGAGAAATTATTGATAAATCAACTCCACTTTTAGAAGCTTTCAAGGAAGTTGATAATGTTTTACGTAGAGGTGTTCAATCTATTTCTGATTTAATAGCAGTTGTTGGTCTTGTAAATCTTGATTTTGCTGATATTAAAGCAGTTATGGAAAAATCAGGAGATGCTATTATCGGTATTGGAATTGGTATGGGTGAAGATAGAGCAATTGAAGCTGCTAAACAAGCTGTTTCATCACCACTTCTTGAAACATCTATTACAGGAGCAACTGATGCCATTATCAATATAACAGGTGGAGTTAATTTAACTTTATTTGAAGCTGAACAAGCTGCTGAGGTTGTAAGAAATGCATCTAATAATGATATAAATACTATTTTTGGTTCTGTTATAAATGAAAATTTAACTGATGAAGTAATTGTTACGGTTATTGCAACAGGATTTAATAAAAATAAAGCTCAAAAGCAAAATACAATTTATGATCAACAAGCAGGTAAAGGACCAAAAGAAATTACTATTATGGACGATGACGACGATGATGAAGGAAGTTCAGAATATGATTTTCCACCATTTTTAAGAAATAGAAATTTTTAAAAAAAGAAAAGAAAGGCAGTTGATAATAATGAATAAACTAAAAAAAGTTAACAAATTGTCAACCATGGGGGGGGCTTAGAAAAAAGATTTTCTAAGATAAATAATAAAATAAATAAT